>DATCKK010000389.1:0-2848 GCA_036562325.1 Cytophagaceae bacterium
TCTTTTCGCTCTCGTAATGGCCACATTCATCCTTCGGATATCGTTCAAAAAACCTATTTCTCCCTTGTCATTTGAACGCACCAGGCTTATGTAAATAACATCCCTCTCCTGCCCCTGAAAACCATCTACCGTATTGACTGATATAAAAGCCGATTTACCTTCTAATGCAACTATCTCTTCCAGCTTTTCTTTCATCAGGTTTACCTGTGCTTTATAAGGTGAAATGACCCCATAAGTATATCTGCTTTCCTGGTCTATTTCCTGCAAGAGTTGTTGAAAATGTATGAAGAGAATATTCATCTCTTCCGGATTATATACACTTTGATTGGCATCATACAATTCAGTAAATCCACAACCAGCAGTATCAATAAACTCAACAGGCAAGCTTGCCGGAAGGCTGATGTCTTTTACAGATTCATGTGCCTTCAATCTTCCCTGATAAAACTCTTTGTTGGAAAACTGCATGATCTGATCATTCATGCGGTATTGCACCTCCAGCATAACATCTGCTTTTATCCGGTTAATGGATTTTTCAAACAGAGTAACATCCAAGCCTTCCTTCGCTGCTTTTATAGATTTTACGGTTGGAGGCAATTGACAATGGTCTCCCGCAAATACTACTTTCCTTGCTTTAGTAATAGGTATCCAACAAGCCGGTTCCAGGGCTTGAGCGGCTTCATCTATAAATACCACAGGAAACTCTCTGTCTCTGATCAGATAGACGGAAGCACCTACCAGTGTTGTAGTGCATACCTGTGCATTTGCCACCAAGTCTTCAGTAATGTACTTCTCCAGTTTTTCTGCCTCTTCCTGTATCTTTCTGGCTTCACTAAGTATAACCTTTCTTTGCTCCCGCTCTTCTTTTCCAAAGTTCCTTTTATACTTCAACGCCATGTTGCGAAACTCTACCGCTCTTTTCTTTAATTCTTTGATCTGCTTGTATTCTTTATGTGCCGCAATTTTATAATCTAGTGTGTGCGATAGTTGAGCATCGTTGATTCTTGACGGATTGCCAAACCTCACCACGTTAATTCCTTCGGCAAAAAGTTTTTCAGTCAACAGGTCCACAGCAGTATTGCTGGCAGCACAAACCAGCACCTGTTTTTCCTGCTTCAAGGTTTGAACAATTGCCTGCACCAGAGTCGTTGTTTTTCCTGTACCCGGAGGCCCGTGAATAATGGCCACATCTTCGGCACTTATTACTTTATTGATTGCTTCATTTTGACTACTGTTCAAGCCTGGAATGCTAATAGGGTATTTGACTGGTTTAAATGAAGGCTGTTGAAACCCTAAAAGTACTTCACGTAATTGGGCCAGCCTGTTATTTTTTGCTTTAATAACCCGCTGCATAGCGGATTCCATTTCTTTATAACTGGTCTCATCAAACATGAGATCAAGCCCTAGCTTGCCTTTCTCAGCCCAGTCGGGCAACTCATCGACAAATAAAGTTAACCTGAGATTATTCGCCCTGACGGATGTAACTACCCCGGCAATAACAGGATTATCTCTTCCTTCATCATACAAATTGCTAAACAGAGCTGCTACACGGCCGGATTGGAACAGGTGCGGGACATCCGTATTCGTAGGCCTTTCGATTTCAAGAATAAGCCTTTCTCCCATTCCATAAAAAGATTCGCGTATGACAACAGGATACCAGCTAATACCCAGATTTTTCCTTTCACTGAGTGGTTTATTAAGTACAAGTTCCTTGTATTGCATCCTGTCTTCTTCCTGCTCTATTTGCAGCAGCGAGAGGGTATGCTCCAACTCTTCCTTTGAGTTATCCATCATCAGGTAATTTTAAAGATTCAATATAGCCTTTAAACTATAGATCAAAAAATTTTTCTTTTTCTATTGAAGTCCGGGCAAGGAAGGGTTTTACGGTATTTCTTCTTCGTATTATATGGATATTCAAATTCATAGATTAGAGAAATCTCATGAGCTCCACCACCTTTTAAAGTCAAAGAAGAAACAGTTACATCAAAGCTATAGCCAACACTTAAACTATTATGATTAAATCCTGCCATTAGTATGATGGATTCATTGTTTTTTATTCCTTCCGGATATCTTGCAACAGGAATCCCCCGATACCAAACACCGAACATTACCGGGTCATAAATGACATAAGTCCCAAGGTCTAATTGATGAAAAGGCCCCTGTTTTCTGTAGTTAAAAGTAGGTATAATACTTTTATCAATCTCCTGATCTCTGTATGCATTATAATTCAATGGAATTTTATACCCACCATGAACTGACAGTTTTAAAGGAAGCGGACTTTCTGCTGTTTGAGAAAAAGACTGAGATGGACGGCTAAGGTGATGTCCCGAAACTCCAATCCACACCGACCGGTTATAAATAATTCCCCCAGTATTGAAGTCTAAGAAGGAATAGTTCGGATCCTGAATAAAAAGCTGGTCAGAGGTAGAACCTCCAGTATGCCCGTTGTTAGTTAACTGATCTCCAAAAATTGCTGATGAAAAATCTACATCTCTTACAACAAAAGAAGTCTGCAAAGCAGGACGAAATACCCACTCTTCATTTAAATCAACATGATAACTGTAAAATAAACCCAATTCAGTAGATCTAAGCGCTGTAGCACCCTGCTTATCTCTTTTGAGCATCAGCCCAACACCGCTATTATATGGCTCGATAAAATGATCGGCAAAAACCGAATAAGTAACAAAAGGATTCCCCACTCCGAGCCACTGAGTCCTGTAATTAGCGCCTAAACGCGTATTTTCACCCGTACCGGTAAAGGCTGGATTTAAATATAACGGGGAATTATAATATTGTGAAAATTGTGGATCCTGACCGAATGCAGAAACAACAAAAATGAGCCAGATAATAC
>DATCKK010000241.1:0-1567 GCA_036562325.1 Cytophagaceae bacterium
ATTCAGACCACACTTCATTGGGAAGAGCCGGAAGCAAACCGTTCCATGTTGGAGGAAAAGCTATGGCAAATTAAGGAACCAACCGACCTGGTGATTTTGCCTGAGATGTTCACCACCGGTTTTTCCATGGATGCTGAAAAGCTGGCCGAGCCAATGAATCTGACCACCTTTAAGTGGATGAAACAACAGGCTGCGCAGTTAAATGCAGTAGTTACGGGTAGTTATATTGTTAAAGAAAATAATAATTTTTATAACCGTCTTATCTGGATGCAACCCGATGGGAATTTTTATCAGTATGACAAACGCCATTTGTTTCGAATGGCTGGCGAACATCATGTATATGCTTCCGGAGATAAGCGGCTTGTCGTAGAATTGAAAGGCTGGAAGATATGTCCCTTAATATGTTATGACCTACGGTTTCCGGCCTGGAGCAGGAACAGACATTTGGAGTACGATCTGTTGCTTTATATTGCCAACTGGCCTGAACCCAGAGTGGGTGCATGGAATGCCTTGTTGCAGGCAAGAGCGATAGAAAATCTTTGCTATGTTGCTGGCGTGAACCGGGTGGGAGAAGATGGTAAAGGGCTATATTACTCCGGTGATTCTGCCCTTATAAACCCTAAGGGAGAACGTGTTTTCCATGAAAAAGACAAAGAAGTATTACACACGGAAACCTTAAGCCGGAATATGTTGGATAGCTTCAGAGAAAAATTTCCGGCACATCTGGATGCAGATGATTTCAGCATAAATCTTTAAAACAATACTGCTTTAGCATAGGTTATTTTTCAACAGGAGCCTATGAAAAAGTTTATTGCTATCATAAGTTTGCTATTGATTTCACTGACTTCTTATGCTCAGTCGGCATTTCAGCAGGGAGATGTGTTAGTAAGCGTAGGAACATCTTTTATATTTTATCGAAATCTTGAGAATGGCAATTTTTCCAGAGCCGGTACCATTATTCCGGCAGTAGCATATGCCGAGTACGCAATAAATGATATTCTGGGGTTAGGAATGTATGGCGCTTTTACCTCAAGGAAGTTTAAAAATGTAGTAAGTATTCAAACCATAGAGGACGACTTTGTCTTTCGTACCTATTACTATAACTTCGGATTAAGAGCAACGCTTCATTTAACACCAACACTGGAAGAGTTTACAGGATCACACCTTCACAGCGATCGTGTTGATTATTATCTGGCCGGCCTTGCCGGCTTTGAATGGAAAAAGTACGAAGACAATCAACTGGAAACAGAAAGGACTTTTACTCCTGGTGTTGCCGCGGGTGTGCGCTATTATTTTTCACCTACCTGGGGCTTATTCGGAGAAGTAGGGTTGGGTATAACAGGCATTGCTACCATTGGGATAACAGGGAGGTTTTATTAGTGATTGTGGGGGAAGTTTTTGTTATAGATTTTGAGTCAGGTTTTACCTCTACTTTGTCAGATTGTTATCCATAGTAATATTTTAACATCTGACTTTCTTTTTTATTCTTTTTAACAATATCCTTGACTAAGGTTTCAAAGTCCTTTTGTCTTTTATCCAGATAATATACAAGCATTACTTTTATATC
>DATCKK010000251.1:0-4779 GCA_036562325.1 Cytophagaceae bacterium
GTGTAGCAATACTGTCAATGGCAGCAAGTGTGTTATATAAAAAATGGGGATTGATTTGTGCCTGAAGTGCATTAATCTCTGCTTCCTTCTTTGCAAACTCTGCTTCATACACCTTTTTTATCATTTCATTGATTTTCCCCACCATTCTGTCAAAATTCCTTCCCAACTGCCCAACCTCATCATCTGATTCGAAGCCAACTGATACATTAAAATTTCCTTGTTCAATAACTTTCATTTTCTCACTTAATCTGGTTAACGGTCTTGTTATACTTATGGCAAGTAATGAGGATATAATTATGGTAACAATCAAACTGATAAAAGTGATAATTATAGAAAAATTGGTGATATCATTTATATTCTCGTTTACTACATATAAAGGTATTGCATCCACAACTTTCCAACCTGTCAAATCTGATGTATAAAAAGAAAACAGCATTTCTATCCCGTTAACTTTATGTTTACTAAAGCCAACGTCATTCAAATTTTCGAATTCCTTTACCAAATCCTTTATCTGTTCAAAACTGCAAACCTGGTATTTTGAAGAATATATCAGCTCATTCTGTGTTCCAACCAAAAAAATGCTACTTTTATCATAACCTTTCCTGCTTCCAAAAATACTTTCAAGAGTTCGAGTGTCACAGTCAATGAGAACATATCCTATAATATTTAGGGTATCCCTGTCTTTGATGACCTTTGCCAGTGATATAACTTCCTGCGAATAAGCATCAATAACATGTTCCTGAAAATGAGTCCCAATAAAAATGCTGTCCTTATTCTGCAATTGTTTATACCATAAAGTTTTAGTGAAATCATAATTAAGTTTGACACTCCTATTTCCCATACTGAAAGTTCTGCCGTCTGACGCAAAGATATTAAATCCTGCTATGTTAGGTACAAACCCTGAAGCATTTTGAATTGAACGCTGTACTTTTTGATAATCACGTATATCTTCAAGGCTTTCTATGGGTTTGTCTTTTTTAAGAATATCCAAGAGTTCCTCATCTGAATTAATAACAAGTGCCATTCTGTTCAAATCACTGACAAAGGTGTCTATACTATTGCTAATCTGTATGATAATTTGTGCGGTATTTCTCTTTAATTCTTCATTGATGGAGTGTGATGCTTTGCTGTATGAAACGTAACCTACTGTTGTTATTGCTGCTATAATAACCAAAGTATAGCTTATCAGAAATTTGTTTTTCAGTGTTTTTATCTTAAAAAGCTTTTTAATGTGTGAAACAGGAAACTTCATATTGTTCTCCTGAATTATAACAAATTCATTTATGTTTATAGTTGCATTCAGAATATAAATTGCTTTTATTACTTTAAGTATATATATTAAACCTTTTTATGTCAAATGCTTCCTGTACCTATCCTTTCACTGCACCTGCCGTGATACCTTTGATAAAATATTTCTGCATGGCTAAAAACAGTATAATAATTGGCAGTGTTTGAATAATCATGGCTGCCGAAAGTGCCGGCCAATTCGTCATATATTGGTTTCGAAAGCTTAATAATCCTATGGACAATGTCTTCAAATCGGGATTTGTAATATAAATCAGAGGAACGGTAAAATCCTTCCACACCGACATGCCAACAAAGATGGATATTGTAGCGGTAATCGTCTTGCATAATGGAAAGACAATAACCCAGAAGGATTTGAAATAACTGCAGCCGTCAATTCTTGCAGCTTCAATCATTTGATTTGGTACCGTCTTAAAAAAGCCGGTAAATATAAATATAGAAAAGGACAGATTCAAAGCTGTATAAAGGAGAATAATTCCTATAACATTATTAATCAGGTGTATGCTCTTAAGAAGCTTAAATAAAGGAATCATAATAACCTGGATGGGAATTATTATACCAATTATAAAATAATTATAATAAATCGCTCCGTCTTTACCACAGAGCTTTTCTATTGCATACCCGGCTGTTGCCCCAAATATAATGCATAGAAAAATAGTTGCGGCCGTCATATATATTGTGTTTATTCCTAATACATTGAAATTGCCCATATTCCAGGCATCCAAATAATTTTTTAAGTATAATTCTTTAACCATAAAACCGTTAGGACTTGACAGAAACTCATCATTACTCTTTAAAGACAAAATAAGCATATATAGCAACGGATACAGGGAAATTGCCACAAGTATCCATACATAGGCATATTTTATAACTGTCACAAGCACATTTCGTTTCATTATAGTTCAACCTCCCTGGATCTTAGAAGTTTCGTCTGAATAAATGACACTGCAACAATCATAATAAAGAGGAAAAGGGACACAGCGGTACCGTAACCCATTCTGCTGCTTGTAAAACCGACTTTATAAATATAGGTAGCTATAACCTCAGAAGCATTTCCCGGCCCCCCGCCGGTCATGGAGTATACAAGCTCAAAAGATTTGAGACTGCCTATTACAGAAAGCACCGTATTAATTGTAAAAGCCGGTGCTATACATGGAAATTCAACGTGAATAAACTTTTTCCATGCGTTTGCGCCATCAATATCCGATGCTTCAATAAGGTCTTGAGGTATAGTCTGAAGCCCTGCAATGTAAATTACCATAGCATAACCGATCCATTGCCATATACCCGTAGCTATGACCACATACAGTACAATGTTTCCGTCTCCCAGCCAATCCCGCGTCAGCGACTTCAATCCAATGCTTTCAAGAATAGCATTAAAACTGCCGTTTATAGGGCTGAAAATCAAACTGAATATCATACCGGTAACAATGGTTGAGAGAAGGCAGGGAATAAACAATACCACCTTATAGAATTCGGAGCCCTTCAAACCTTTATCAATGACTACTGCGAGGGAAAGAGCAATAGTATGCTGAATTATGACAGTAAGCAGGCAGTAAATTATTGTGTTTTTCACTGAGCTGTAGAATACCCTGTCCTGAAACATCTCGAGAAAATTTCTTACCCCAATGTAATCTATTGTCTTTGTAATTCCGTTCCAATCCGTGAAACTCAGGTAAAAACCTGACAAAGCCGGATAGAACATAAACAGGCCTACAATTAATATTGCGGGAAGAAGAAATATCACTTTTGTTATTTTTCTTTCATCTATCGATTTAAAATTTACCATGTATGCTCCCACCTTTAAACTTTAATGGTGTGGTGATTACCACACCATTAAAGTTGGTTTAATATTTTAACTTACTTTTCAACTTATTTTTAACTTGATTTTTTACTTGATTTTTCGCATAACTTTTTATTTAACTTTTGAGTTTATTTTTCACTTGACTTTTCACTTTATTTTTTACTTTTTTACTTTATTCACTTACTTTCTCTCCTGATTAGCTTTCTCCTGAACTTTCTGCATTTCAGCAAGTTCCTCTTCTACCGACTTACCAGCCACTATATTCTGCAGTGCTATCGTCAATTGGCTTTCAATTGCTGCATCAACCGTCATATTAAATGGCTGGACTAGCTTATTTTCAAGAGTAGTATTTCCGACTATGGAACCGTACGGTATTGCTGCTTCCAGATCAATACCTTTAACAGGGAATATAACTCCGTTTCCTTTCGCATACTCAGCCGCATTCTCAGGTGTAGTCAGGAATTCAAAGAACTTTTTAGCTTCAGCGGGATTCTTTGTCGCTGCCGCTATAGAGTACATAGCTCCAATATATGTCCCAGGTATTACCTTTTCTCCCTTGCTGTCCACACTGTAGATAGGAATAAAATCAACTTCAAAGGGTAGTTTCTTTGGATTGCCGTCCTTGTCTTTCATAAATTCCGTAGCCCAACTGCCCATAGGCCACATTGCAGCTTTGCCCTGTTCAAATGTTTGGTAAGCCTGCTCATAAGTCAAGCCCATGGAGCCCTCTATGAATATACCTTTTTTCCCAAAGAACTCTCCCCATTTAACAAATCCATCTTTAATGGGTGAGTCAGTCCATTTTTGCTCTCCGGTTTTGCATTTTTCATATACCCCCTCATTCTGAACCTGTACTTCAAACATAGTGTACATACCCTGCTGGATAGGCCATCCGTCCTTGATACCCTGTACAAACGGCGGAATGCTCTTGGCTTTCAAATCTTCTGCTGCTTTGACCAGTTCATCGTAATTTGTTGGAATGGATACTCCGTTCTCTTTAAACAAGTCTTTATTAATCCAGATTCCCAGTGAAAAGGCATTGGTTGGAACAGAATATACTTTACCGTCACCGGAGAAGTTCTTTAATTCAGCAACAACATTATCCAGGTAATTAGCCAGGAAGTTTTCATTTGTTAAATCCATGTATATACCTTGCTTGATATAATTCTTGAAATCTACTTCCTGAGCACCCAGGATATCTGGCAGCTCGTTTGACGCTATTCTGGTCTTAATTACCTGAATGAATTTATCAACGGGAAATTGTTCGAACTGTATTTTGATTCCCGGATTTTCTTTTTCAAATTTATCTATTACGTTCTTGCCCAGCAGATTCCAGTGAATAATATGTAATGTAACTTCTTTTTTTTGCTCTTCCTTTTTAGTCTCTTCCTGATTTTGTTGCATATTTGACGTCTCGGTATCCTGCTTTATATCCTCAGTCTTTGAACCGCAAGCAGTAATCAGAGTTACAAGCATGATAATAGACAAAACAAGGCAAATTGCTCTTTTCATATCGTTCCATCCTTTCATATTTTTCATTCCCGAGTATTTGCTGGCCAGCAAACTTTTTCGTACAATTTTATTATAGAGCTTATGTTTGAATAAAACACATAAAATAATGACATGTAAGGTGGAGAAAATTCACTTTTAAGTTAGTGTCTTTTTTAAAT
>DATCKK010000253.1:0-3725 GCA_036562325.1 Cytophagaceae bacterium
CATAGTCATATTTTCTATATCCTTGGGTTTTATTTTGTGACGATGATTTTGTCACATGTGGTTTCGACAAAAGGCCTTGCCGACAGAGCTAACTTTCATGTTTATTATTTGGGATCTATGGGGGTGAGGTTTATATTATCGTTATTTTTTATCTTAATTAATTTATATTTTTTAAACTCAGGCCTTCTACTTTTCGTAATAAACTTTTTTATTTTGTATTTGCTCTTTGCTTCGTTTGAAATTTATTTCTTATTATGTAACTTGCGCATCGATTCAAAAAACGATGGAAAAGTTACTTAAGAAATATACAATTTTAACCTTAATAGCTTATTTGGTATTTGCGTTTCCTGCTCTTGCTTCTTCTGAAGAGAACGGAAAAAAGTTTAATCCGGGGGAACTGATTTCGCACCATATTGCAGACTCTCACGAATGGCATTTCTTTTCAATTGGAGAATCTCATTATTCTATACCTCTTCCTGTAATCGTTTATTCAAAGGAGTATGGCTTAGAAATATTCTCATCTTCAAAGTTTCATAATCCAACCCATACATATAAAGGTTATAAACTGGATCATGAGCATATTTATGCGGTAAATGATGCCGGACATGTGCTGGAAGATGTAAAAATTTATGATTTTTCAATTACTAAAAACGTAGCGTCTCTTTTACTAAGTGCCGTAATTTTGATTTTGGTATTTACTGCAGTTAGCAGAGGTTACAAGAAAAATAAAGGCCATGCACCAAAGGGTATCCAGTCTTTCTTCGAGCCAATTATTGTGTTTGTCAGAGATGACATTGCAAAAAGCATTATAGGCCCTAAATACGAAAAGTACCTTCCTTATTTACTTACTGTCTTTTTCTTCATCTGGTTTAACAACCTTTTGGGGCTAATACCAGGAGGTGCCAACCTGACAGGTAATATTGCAGTAACGATGGTGCTTGCCCTTATCACTTTTGTGATTACTAATTTTAGTGGAAACAAATATTATTGGAAGCATATTTTCTGGACTCCGGGCATACCTGTTCCCATTAAGTTATTAATTGTTCCTGTGGAGATTGTGGGTATGTTCACCAAGCCGTTCTCTCTTATGGTCCGTCTTTTTGCGAACATAACAGCAGGACACATTATTATACTGAGTTTATTAGGTTTAATTTTCATATTTGAACATGCTGCAGCCAGTTTGATCAGTTTGCCTTTCGTACTATTCATGAGTTTCCTAGAGTTATTCGTGGCAGTGCTTCAGGCATATATTTTCACACTGCTTTCTGCGATGTACATTGGCTCTGCTATAGAGGAGCATAGCCACGCGGACCATGACCATGGTCATTAAAAATTGAGTTGAATTGTTTAACTCTTAATATATAAATATCATGTTTAACTCAATGTTGTTAGTAGAATTAGGCTACGCTTTCTTAGGAGCCGCTATCGGTGCTGGTTTTGCTGCATTTGGCGCAGGCTTTGGTATCGGTAAAATTGGTGCATCTGCTGTAGAATCTATGGCAAGACAGCCTTCTGAAAGCGGAAAAATCCAAACTGCTATGCTTATTGCTGCAGCCTTCATCGAGGGTGTTGCTCTTTTCGCAGTGGTAGTTTGTCTGCTTATTTCTTTCAAAGAAATTCCTGCATAAGGTATTTAATGCCGGGCATTAGGCCCGGCTTCTTTATTTCAAACAGAAGAGTTGACAAAATTGAACTGAAAATTTAACGGAAATCTTATAATAAGTATAAAAGATCAATTAACATGAGCTTAGTAACCCCCGAATTAGGATTGATATTTTGGCAGACGGTAACATTCCTGATCATATTGTTCCTTCTTTCAAAATTTGCTTGGAAACCCATAATGAATGGTCTTAAAGAGAGAGAAGAAAGCATAGAGGAAGCTTTGAGTGCTGCTAATAAGGCCAGACAGGAAATGCAAAATTTAAAAGCTGCTAATGAAGCTTTATTGCAGGAAGCAAGACAAGAGAGAGATAAAATATTGAAAGAGGCTCAGACAGCTGCAGCTAATATTGTGGCTGAAGCTAAAGATAAGGCAGTAGCTGAAGGAAACCGATTGATCGAAAGTGCCAGACAAGCTATCAATAATGAGAAAGCTGCTGCACTGGCAGATGTTAAAAATCAGGCAGCTACTTTGTCATTGCAGATTGCAGAAAAACTTCTGAAAAGAGAACTTGCCAATGAAACTGCCCAAAGAGAATTGGTGAGCGAGTATATCAAGGAAGTCAATTTAAACTAACCAGACAATGCACGAATCAAGAGTTGCCTCCAGATATGCAAAATCTCTTCTAGAACTTGCTAAAGAGCAAAATGTGCTTGATGCAGTGTTTGCAGACATGGAGCTTTTTACTAAAGTAGGAGAGGAAAATCCGCAATTAGTTAGAATATTAAAAAATCCGATTATTACTCAGGATAAAAAGTTGGGTATATTAACCGGATTGTTCAAAGGTAAGGTGCATAATCTGACTTTATCTATCTTTGATATTATCACCAGAAAGGGCAGAGAAGGCTATTTGTTTTTTATAGCAAAAGATTTCATTGCTCAATACAGAGCCTTAAAAGGCATTACAACCGCTGAAGTAGTAACATCTTACACACTTACTCCTGAGCAGCGTAATTCATTTATTAAAATAGTACAGGATGCCACCAATAATAAGGTTGAATTAATCGAAAAAGTTGATTCTGATATCATTGGGGGATACATACTAAAAATTGGAGACAAGCAGATCGACGAAACGATCAAATCCAAATTAAACAGACTTAAAAATAAATTTACTGATAATTCTTATATAGCCAAATATTAACTATGGTAGAAGTAAGACCAGATGAGGTTTCTGCGATATTAAGACAGCAGTTATCCAACTTCAAAACAGAAGCTGAATTAGAAGAGGTAGGTACAGTGTTGCAGGTAGGTGACGGTGTAGCTCGTATTTACGGTTTAACTCAGGCACAATCAGGGGAGCTTTTAGAGTTCGAGAATGGACTTAAAGGACTTGTTCTTAACCTTGAAGAAGATAATGTCGGTGCTGTATTACTAGGGGACTACAGTGATATAAAAGAAGGTGACACAGTGAAGAGAACTAAGCAGATTGCTTATGTAAAAGCTGGTCATGGTCTTGTGGGTCGTGTGGTTGATACTTTAGGTAATCCAATTGACGGAAAAGGGCCTATTCAGGGAGAACTTTATGATATGCCTTTGGAAAGAAAAGCTCCAGGGGTTATATACAGACAGCCGGTTAATGAACCGCTTCAAACCGGTATCAAAGCGATTGACTCCATGATTCCTATCGGAAGAGGACAAAGAGAGTTGATCATCGGTGACAGACAAACAGGAAAAACTGCTGTTGCGATAGATACTATTATCAATCAAAGAGAATTCTTTGAAAAAGGTGAACCTGTATATTGTATTTATGTGGCAGTAGGTCAAAAGGCAAGTACTGTTGCTCAGGTGGTAAGTGCGTTAGAAAAAGGAAAAGCAATGGATTATACTATTGTGGTTTCCGCATCTGCTGCTGATCCTGCTCCTATGCAATTCTTTGCTCCATTTACCGGTGCAGCTATCGGCGAATTCTTCAGAGATACAGGAAAGCCTGCATTGGTTGTTTATGATGACTTGTCTAAACAAGCGGTTGCTTATAGAGAGGTTTCTCTTCTTCTAAGAAGACCACCTGGACGTGAAGCATATCCTGGAGACGTATTCTACCTACATAGCCGTCTTCTTGAAAGAG
>DATCKK010000396.1:0-3226 GCA_036562325.1 Cytophagaceae bacterium
ATGCTATATTCTCCGGTATGCTTCCTTCAGAAATGGAGAAAAAGTATCCTAACTTCTGGGTACATGACGATGAAGAGGAAGGTAAAAATAATCATGAGGAAGACTTTTTGAGAGCACAGTTGTCCCGTTACCGACTCGACAATTGTAAGTTTTCTTACAATAAAGTGATAAGTGTGGGCCAGGGTAAAGCGATCGTAGACAGTTTGAATAATTTGATGAATAATAAGCTGAATGCTATCGTCTATAACTTTGTGGATATGCTGTCGCATGCTCGTACCGATGTAGCAATGGTGAGAGAACTGGCTCCCGACGAATCGGCTTATCGTTCATTGACCAACTCGTGGTTTCAGCATTCGCCCTTGTTAGAAATGTTGAAAAAACTGTCTGAAAGAAAGGTCAAAATTGTGATTACTACCGACCATGGGACTATTCGTGTAAAACGGCCTTTTAAAATAATCGGTGATAAAAATACTAATACTAACCTACGGTACAAGCAGGGGAAAAATCTTGGGTTTGAGGAAAAAGATGTTTTTGTGGCAAGAAAACCGGAAAGGTTGTTTTTGCCTAAAAGGAATGTCTCTACGGCTTATGTGTTTGCTATAGAGGATTACTTTTTCGCTTATCCCAATAACTTTAATTACTATGTGAATTATTATAAAGATACCTTCCAACATGGAGGTATTTCACTGGAGGAAGTCATTGTGCCTATTATAACTCTTTCACCGAGATAACAAGCGGAAAGCTCAAATAACAAATGATAAATCTTAACCAGCTTCAGAATTCAGCTTCATAATTGATAGTAGTAGTTGAAGTTGAATTTTGGTAAGCTTTTAATTTTGGTAATTTGAGTTTGTAAAAATTAATTTAAGATATCCGTATATAAAGGTATCACGGAAACTGTATCAAGCAGGCTTGTGTCTTTGTTTTTGGATTTAGAAGTTAGAAATTATACTTGATGTGGAAACTTCAACAATTGTTAAGGATATAAATGATATAGAACTAGCCGCTTTGCCTGAGGTAGCAAAAGAAATTATAGCATCGGCAGAGTCAGAAAAAGTGTGGATCTTTGAAGGAGAAATGGGGGCAGGGAAGACAACGCTTATAAAAGAGTTGTGCAGGCAAATGGGAGTAACTGAAAACACATCAAGCCCAACTTTTTCTATTGTCAATGAATATCTTTCCGGCAAAGGAGAAAGTATCTATCATTTTGATTTCTACAGGTTAAAGGACGAAACAGAAGCTTTGGATATAGGAGTAGAAGAGTATCTTTATTCAGGGAGTTACTGTTTTATAGAATGGCCATCTAAAATTTCTTCCATTCTACCCTCATCGATGTTAAAAATAAGTATTAATATAGTAGCAGAAAATAAAAGGAGAATACAAGTTTTTCGCTATGACAGATAAATTAAAATCAGGTCTGGAGGTTTTGGCAAAAGAACATGCTTTATATCCGCAGGAAGCATTGCTTAAGGTAAAGGAGGGTAATAAAAATCTTTATATTGGAATTCCCAAGGAGTTGGAAGATCTGGAAAATCGGGTGTGTCTTACACCTGAAGCAGTGGCTTTGTTAACCAATAACGGCCATCAGGTAGTAGTGGAAACGGGAGCAGGGAGTAATGCCAAATTTACAGACCGGGAGTATAGTGAAGCAGGAGCCAAGATAGCATATTCTCCGGAAGAAGTATTTCAATCAGATATAGTATTAAAAATCAAACCACCCACCTTTGAAGAGATTGCTTATATGAAGCCAGGTAAAACACTGATCTCTGCGCTTCAGATGGGAACCTTAACGCCTGACCTTATTAATGCAATCACCAAACAAAAGTTAATCGGTATTGGATTTGAGTTTATAGAGGACAAGGTAGGAGGGATGCCGGTGGTTAGAGCTATGAGTGAAATAGCGGGTAGTACTGTTATGTTAATTGCAGCGGAATACCTGAATACCAAAAATGGTAAGGGGGTAATTCTGGGAGGGATAACGGGTGTGCCGCCAACCAAAGTTGTTATTCTGGGTGCGGGTACTGTAGCGGAATATGCAGCACGTACTGCTATAGGTCTGGGGGCAGAAGTAAAGGTGTTTGATAATCATATATACAAGCTGCGCAGATTAAAGCATGACCTGGGGCTTCAAATTTATACTTCTACCATAGACACTATTACTTTGAGAAAAGAGCTGAAAGAAGCAGATGTGGTAATAGGGTCATTACGTTCTGATGAAGGTAGTCCTTGTGTTGTAACTGAGGATATGGTTGCTGAGATGATGCCAAACTCTGTTATAATAGATGTAAGCATTGACCAGGGTGGTTGTTTTGAAACATCAAGGGTTACGGATCATAAAAATCCTGTATTTCGAAAGTATGACGTTATTCACTATTGTGTCCCTAATATAGCCTCACGAGTGGCCAGAACGGCAACTACAGCATTAAGTAATATTTTTACTCCTATCTTGTTACAAATAGGTAAAAAGGGGGGAGTGGAAGAGACAATCTATGCTAAAGAGTGGTTTATGAAAGGTGTGTATGCTTACAAAGGTAACCTTACTAATAGTTATATTGGTAAGAAATTCCATTTAAAATACAAAGATTTGAATTTGCTGATGGCTGCGAGGTTTTAGTGGCGGTGGATGTTATTAGTTATAAGTATTAAGTAAAAAAAGCTCTAAGGGCTTTTTATTGTGTAAGTGGAGTGAGGGGATTAATCCCCTTTATACATGTTGTACAATTTTGTAATGAAATCATAAAAAAGCCTAAGCTGTAAGCTTAGGCTTTTTTATGATTATTGAAATGTTATTCCTGAATAATGTTCATTTCCACTCTTCTGTTTCTGTGTCTTCCTTCTTCTGTGTCGTTGGTGTCGATTGGCTTGGTTTCTCCAAAGCCGTCGGTAGTTATACGTGTAGCACTGACCCCTTTACTTGTCAGGTAATTTTTTACAGCCATGGCTCTTCTCTTCGAAAGATCCATATTAGCCTGGTCATCACCGACATTATCAGTATGGCCCTCTAAGTGCAATTTGTACTTAGGATTGTTTCTTAGCACTTTGGCAAGCTCATCCAGTGAAGAAAAAGAAGAACTTACAATTACATCTTTTCCACTTTCAAATAACAGGTTTTCAAATGCTTTCTTAAGAGCTGCCTGTTCTTCCGGTTTTATTTCCGGACATCCCTTATTGTGTTTTACCCCAGGTGTTTTAGGGCATAGATCTTCATAATCGCTTACTCCATCAC
>DATCKK010000261.1:0-3576 GCA_036562325.1 Cytophagaceae bacterium
TATAGGTGCCGTATAACCAAGTTTTAAAGCCTCTACATATTTCCGGTATCCTTCTTCCCTATTTGATTTATAGTTTTTCCAGACAGCCACAGCCCCCAATTGAGCCATTCCATATTCAATATAATAGAATGGGACTTCATACAGATGCAACTGTTTCTGCCATACATACTCTTTATAATTCTCCAACCCATCCCAACTCGTTACCTGATTATCAAATTGAGTGAATATATTGGCCCATTCTTTTTTCCTTTGATCTATGGTATGGCCTGGGTTTGTATAAATCCAGTGCTGAAATTTATCGATGGTTGAAACCCATGGCAAAGTTTGAATAATACTTTCCAAATGCTCCCTTCTCGCCCGGATGAGATCTTTTTCATTTTTGAAAAACACATCCCAATGCTCCATAGATATTAACTCCATAGACATAGAAGCTAATTCTGCTACTTCAGATGGTGGGTGCTTAAATACTGTCAATTCAAGGTCTTTTGTCAAGAAAGAATGAAGTGCATGGCCACCTTCATGAACCATTGTTACCAAATCTCTCAAGGTCGAAGTCGCATTCATAAAAATAAATGGCACTCCTGTTTCATCCAATGGGTAATTATAACCTCCAGGGGCTTTTCCTTTTCTTGAAACAAGATCCAAATGTCCCATTTCTTTCATCTTCACCAGGCAATCTCCCAGGTATTTATCAATCTGATAAAAGCACTCAATCGTTTTCTCCAACAGCTCTTCGCCATTTTCAAAAGGTTTTAATGGTGTTGAAGAATAGTAATTAACCTGCAAATCCCAAGGGTTTAAAGAAGCGACATTTAATCTTGCTTTTCTTTCCTCTGCCAGACTTTTCTGAATCGGCACCACCTCTTTGGCAATAGCATTATGAAAGGCGAAACAATCTTCTGCTGTATATTCAAAGCGGCCAAGAGATGTAAACATATAATCTCTGTAATTGCCATAATCTGCATTTAACGCAACCTGATGACGAAGCTTTACCAGCTTATCAAATAACTCATCCAGTTTTTGATGATCCTGATATCTTCGGCTGGAGATCTTTCTCCATACATCTTCTCGAATCTGCCGGTCTGAAGACTGCAAGTAATCACCTGCCTGTTGAAGGGTTAGCTCTTTACCTTCAACCTCTACCGTCATCGCTCCGGAAATACTTCCATAGGTATGTGCTTCCTGTTCTATCTCTGTTAATAATGGGATATTTTCTTCCCTGAAAATTTTAAAATCTTTTTCCAGAGTTTTCTTTAAAATTTCGAAGCCAGCCTCATTTATTTGCTCCAAATAAGGGCTATTCAATGCTTTTTCATTCAGGCTATTGGTATAAGGAGCGATTTTAGGCTGTATTTCAGACAGGAAATAGTTAAAACTATCCGTAAGCTTTTCATTAGTCGTATCACAAGTCATTCTGATATACCTCCATCCGGCATTTTCAGAAATAGCTGCTTCCAATTCGCTTCTGTCCAGTAACCATTTTTTAAACTCTTCCTTAGAATTTATAGGCCGGGACTTTAACTCTTCAAAGAAAGGATGGATCAACTCCCATTCATTGGGTTCAAAATCCTTCGGAAGATATTGCCTTTTATTTTTCATTTTTCAACTAATCGTGTAACGCTTTCAATTTAATCTATTTCGATCACGACATCTGAAGTAACAGGATGCCCCACACATGTCAATACATAACCTTGCTGAATTTCTTTATCGGAGAGCCCGTCCGGACTATCCAGATGGACTTTGCCACTAACACATTTACCCATACATGCCGTACATAACCCGCTCTGGCAAGAATAAGGCAAATCTATATCCTGATCCAGAGCTGCTTCCAAAATACTTTTATTGATAGGCACTGTAAACTTATATTCTGTACCCTGATACACCACTACCACTTCCTGCTCCTTTGTCTGACTATCGTTTACAACCTGGCCAACAACCTCTGTACTGACGGTTGTTGCAAAACTTTCCTTATGTATTTTATCACCAGGTATTTTCAAAATAGACAGGGCATTTAATGCTTCTAACATCATACCTTCCGGGCCGCAGATATAGTAATCTGCATTGCTTATATCAGCGCCTGTTGTTTCCAGAATTTTTATAATCAATGATTGACTAAGCCTTGCGCCAGAATATGGATTTACCGAAGTAGATATTGGTTGGCTCAGGACATGAAATACTTTCAGCCTTTCTTTATATTCATCCTGAAGTTGTTGTAGCCTATTATAAAAAATTATACTATTTTCATTGCGATTTCCATACAGTAAAACCACCTTACTCAACGGTTCATTTACTAACACGGACTTAAGAATAGACATTAGTGGCGTAATACCGCTACCTGCTGCCAAAAGTACCACCGTCCTGGAAATTTGAGGATTATGCTCCGTTGTAAAAGTCCCCATCGGTTGCATCACTTCTATAATATCCCCAACCTTAACCTTATCCACCAGATAGGTTGATACTTTTCCATGTATTACTTTTTTTACGGTAACTGCAAGATCTTTGTCAATACCCGGCGCCGTACACAAAGAGTAGGACCTTCGAAGCTTTTCACCATTGATTGTTAGCAATAAGGTCAAAAATTGCCCTGGCTTATACACTACCGGCTCTTTAGGCTGATCAAAAACAAGAGTTACTGCCTCTTCCGTCTCTCTGATTACTTCCTTGACTTTTAAAAGATAATATTGGCTCATATTTCTATCTTCACTTCTAATCCTTCGATTAAATAACTTTTTGTTAAAATATTTAGATATGCGTTACCTACAAGATTAGTAATTTTTATTTTTCATACAAAATAAACGGAGAATCTCCTTATTGGGGCCAAATGCAATATTTCCCAGCAAAATTATTCTGTCTTTACTTATCGGTTCTTTTATTATCATTATATTTGACCTTTAATTAAAATAGGAAATGGACTTAAATGAATTAACTGCTATATCTCCGGTTGATGGAAGATATAGAAATCAGGTTAGAAATCTTGCTCAGTACTTCTCTGAGTATGGCCTGATCCGGTATCGGGTAATGGTAGAGGTCGAATATTTTATTGCCTTATGCGAACTTCCTCTTCCTCAGTTAAAAAACTTTGATAAAACAAAATATAGCAAACTCAGAAATATTTACCTGGAGTTTTCTGAGGAGAGCGCTTACACGGTAAAGTCAATTGAAAAGACGACCAACCACGATGTTAAAGCTGTTGAATATTTTCTAAAACAACAGTTTGACGAGCTGGGTATTTCCAGATTTCAGGAGTTCATCCATTTCGGACTCACCTCACAAGATGTTAATAACACTGCCATTCCGCTTCTTTTGAAAGATGCTATGGAGCAGGAGCTTCTACCATTGCTTTATTTGGTACAAACAGCTATCAAATCAATGGCGATGGACTGGAACAACATTCCAATGCTGGCTAAAACACACGGACAGCCCGCTTCTCCTACCCGGCTCGGCAAAGAGTTTATGGTATTCAGGGAAAGATTAAGCAACCAAATTGAGTTGTTAAGAACTATACCCTACTCTGCCAAATTTGGCGGTGCTACAGGTAATTTCAATGCACACTATGTAGCTTACCCACAAATTGAC
>DATCKK010000266.1:0-4907 GCA_036562325.1 Cytophagaceae bacterium
ATTCTGTGATACGAAAAAAGTAGCATTTATGATAGGTTCTTATAAAGAAAATTTTTGTGTTCTATATTTTTTTAAAAAACGACAAAACAATAGTCTAAATCGTTTAAACTGAATGAAACTTTTTGTTTAAAATTTTCAAGAAAAGATAGAACAAATCGACGAATTTTTTTCTGAATAGTGGGTAATTGCTTTGCCTAAAAAGAAGTTAAAAAGTCAATAGCTGAGTTTATTTTTTTGTTAATAATTTTTTTAACAAATTTGTTTCCCTCCTAAACACGAGGAGGTTCATTTTTTCTAGAAACCCATAGTTAGTATGCTTATTATAAAAGACTGTAATACAGTATGGAATAACTGTCTCCGATTTATAAAGGAGAGTGTAGGAGAGCAAAGTTACAAGACATGGTTCGAACCAATCGTTCCACATTCACTTATTGGGGATGTGTTAACCATTCAGGTTCCCAGCCAGTTCTTTTATGAGTGGTTGGAGGAGCATTATGTACATGTACTGCGCCAAGCCATTGATAGGGAGCTAGGAGCAAAAGGCAGATTAGAATATACCTTATTAGTAGAGAAACCGACAAACAGCGCTAAACCATTTGCTAATGTAAATGTAAACAAAAATGCGGCTGTAGCTAAGCATACAGGAATGCCTGCCAATGCAGGGGGAATCAAAAATCCTTTTGAGATTAAAGAAGCTGATAAGTTTCTTGCTAGTTCTCAACTGAACCCAAACTATACCTTTGACTCATTTATAGAAGGTGATTGTAACAGACTTGCCCGCTCTGCCGGTTTTGCCGTTGCCAATAAACCAGGGATTACCTCTTTCAACCCATTAATGATCTATGGTGGTGTTGGTTTAGGAAAGACCCACTTAGTGCAAGCTATTGGCAACCATATTAAGCAAAACAATCAGGAGAAATTTGTTCTTTATGTTTCTTCTGAAAAATTCACCAATCAGTTCATTGAAGCATTAAAGAATAACAATGTTCAGGAATTTGCGAATTTCTACCTACAAGTAGATGTATTAATTCTGGACGACGTACAGTTTCTTTCCGGAAAGGAAAAAACACAGGAGATATTCTTCCATATCTTCAACCATTTGCACCAGTCCGGAAAACAAATTATTATGACAAGCGATTGTCCGCCTAAGGACTTAAAAGGCTTGCAGGAAAGATTACTTTCCAGATTCAAGTGGGGATTGACTGCTGATTTGCAGCAGCCGGATTTTGAAACCAGAATGGCGATAATCCACAAAAAGATGCATGCCGATCAGGTACAGATAGCAGACAATGTGGTTGAATACCTTGCTTATAGTATTGATACAAATATAAGAGAGCTGGAAGGTGTTCTTATTTCTCTGATCGCTCAGTCTTCTTTAAATCAAAAAGAGATTGATCTGGAGTTAGCTAAACAGACAATACAAAATATTGTTCAAAATATAGATTCGGAAGTAGGGATTGATTATATTCAAAAGTTCGTTGCAGAGTACTTTGGTGTAACTGTGGAATCTCTGAAAGCTAAGACAAGAAAAAGAGAAATTGTAATAGCTCGTCAGGTAGCCATGTATTTTGCTAAAGAGTATACGAACATGTCATTGAAGTCTATCGGTTACCACTTCGGAAACCGCGATCACAGTACAGTGATCCACGCATTGACTTCAGTGAATGACCTGATGGATACAGATAGAAAGTTCAATGCAACCATGCAGGAATTAACCAAGAAACTTAAACTTAAATCAGTATAAAGCTTTTTTGTGATCCTTCTTTTAAGCCCTTGCGGAGAAATTCGCAGGGCTTTTTTTATTAATTACAAGTGTACATTTAGTGTTGTGCTTAGGATGAGACTAAAGGAAAGAGCAAAAAAGACTTCCTGAAACGGGAAGTCTTTTTTACAAAAAGCCTTAAGAATTTTCTTTTAGAAGAAATAAGAATAGTAACCTCTTACTCCATTGCTGGTTATCCCCTCAATTACAACTTTGCCTCGTACTTTTTCCAAAATATCAATTAGCTCTTCGGGCGTGTTAATAGGGACTTTGTTAATGGATGTAACAATAAATCCATCGCTGATACCAAGCCTTCTGATAAGTCCGGTTTTTATATTTACAATTCTAACACCATTACTAATACCCAACTTATCCTTTTCTACCTTTGAAACAGTTATAAACTCGGCTCCCAGCCGGTCGGAAGAGAAGGTTTCACGTTTTAGTATTTCCGTAGTACCTTCTCTGTTGGTTAGAATTAAAGTACCCTCTTTTACTTTATTGTCGGATTTGTATGTTACTTTAATTTTATCACCTGGATTGAAATAGCTGATGTATTCATCAAATCCACTCTTGCTGTCAATTTTGACATCATTTAGTTTTAGAATGATATCGCCTTTCTTCAAGCCTATTTTCTCTGCGGCTCCTTCTTTTTGTAGATAGTTGATGATGACACCGTCCAGCGAATTCAGTTTATATTGTTCAGCCAACGCCGTATTTAGATCACTTACTTCGGCGCCGAAGAAAGCCTTCTGTACTTCACCATATTTGATGATATCTTTTACTACTTTGTTAACAATATCTACCGGTACGGCAAATCCATATCCTGTATAGGAGCCTGTTTTAGATAATATAGCGGTGTTTATACCTACCAGTTCTCCTCTGATATTAACCAAAGCCCCACCACTATTGCCCGGATTGATCGCTGCGTCGGTTTGAATAAACGATTCTATAGGAAACTGAGCTTCCACGATATTGATGTTTCTTGCTTTGGCGCTTACTATACCGGCAGTAACTGTTGAGGTTAAGTTGAAAGGGTTTCCTACGGCAAGCACCCATTCACCTACATTTAGATTTTTGGAAGTACCTATTTTAATGGCTGGGAGATTTTCAGCGTCTATTTTTAGTAAAGCCAGATCTGTAGACGGATCAGTTCCCACGATTTTTGCCTGATAGGTTTTTTTCTCGTGAATGACCTGGATTTTTTCTGCTTTTTCAATTACATGTTTATTAGTTACAATATAGCCATCTGTGCTGAAGATCACCCCAGAACCCGAACTCGTAGAATTTTGTCCTCCACCGAAGTACCAGTCGAACCAGCTGTTCTGATATTGGTTGCCCATGGTAGTAGTAATGTATACTACAGAAGGAGTACATAATGAAGATGCAGCCGCGAAATCTTCATTTAACTGCGAGGCAGATGTATTGTTTAATGAAGCAAAGTTTTTTACCGGAACGGTTTCTGTCGTTATGTAGACTCTTTCTTTTTCTCCGGAAAAAAAATGAAATATAAAAGACCCTAAAACACCGGAAATTATTCCGACAAGAATCATTTTGGAATAGTTTTTTATCATAATCAACTATTTATTTTAAACTCAAATTCAACTGAAAACTCAACAGTGTATAGTACTAATTTATAGTTATTATAGAAAAAGTGTATTCTATAATAACTCAAAACGATTCCGAATGATTAAAAATTATTCATAATTTTGAATAGTAGGTGAATTGTAATATTTTTAATTTCTAAGGCATAAATTAAACAGACCAAAATAATTAAGTAAAGTTAATTCAACAAACTTTCCTTAAAATGCAAAACTGCCATATATGGGTATCCGAGCTTTTTTAAGTAAACCGATTGCTTCCATTGTTACCGGAAGTCAGAATAAGTGGGCAAAAAATCCGGTAGCTACACAAAAGAAGGTTTTTGAATCTCTTTTAAAAGTGGCTCGCAATACGAAGTTTGGGAAGGATCATCATTTGGATGAGGTGAATACCTTTGAGGAGTTTAGACAGGCAGTACCAATAAGAGATTACGAGCAATTATCGCCTTACATTAAAAGAGTTGTGGATGGGGAACCGGATGTATTGTGGAAAGGCAAGCCTTTATATTTTGCTAAAACTTCCGGAACCACCTCAGGCGTAAAATATATACCTATCTCTAAAGACTCCATTCCATATCATATTAATGCAGCACGTGATGCTTTATTAAACTATGTGCAAGAAACCGGTAAGTCTGAGTTTTTAGACGGAAATCTGATGTTTCTTTCCGGAAGCCCGGAAATGGAGAAAAAAAATGGAATTTATGTAGGACGGCTTTCAGGGATTGTGAATCATCATGTCCCTTCTTACCTGAGGACCAACCAAAAACCATCCTATGAAACTAATTGCATGGATGATTGGGAGGCTAAGATTGAAAAGATCATTGATGAAACACTGTCGTCTAACATGACCCTCATATCCGGGATACCACCCTGGGTTCAGATGTATTTTGACAGAATTATTGAAAGGACCGGAAAAAAGATCAAAGATGTTTTTCCTAACTTTTCATTGATGGTATATGGAGGGGTAAACTTTGAACCCTACAAAGCCAAGTTGTTTGATTCTATCGGAAAAACGATCGATTCTATTGAAACTTACCCTGCTTCGGAAGGGTTCATTGCCTTTCAGAATAGTCAAAAGGATAATGGATTATTGTTGTTGTTGAATAGTGGGATTTATTATGAATTTATTCCGGCAGAAGATTATTTTAAAGAAAATCCAAGACGGTTAAGTATAGAGGAAGTAGAGTTGGGGGTAAATTATGCTATTATACTAAATACCAATGCAGGGCTTTGGGGCTACTCTATAGGAGACACGGTGAAATTTGTTTCCAAAGATCCTTATAAAATAATTGTCTCAGGAAGGATCAAACATTTTATCTCTGCTTTTGGTGAGCATGTGATAGGAGAGGAGGTAGAAAAAGCGATGAAAGTAGCCATGGAAAAACATCCGGAAGCGGAAGTGATTGAGTTTACTGTAGCACCACAGGTTTCTCCCAAAGAAGGCCTTCCTTATCATCAATGGTATATTGAGTTTAGTAAAATGCCTGAAAATATGAATGCTTTCGCCAACGATCTTGATCAGGCATTGGTTAAGTTTAATACCTATT
>DATCKK010000268.1:0-2623 GCA_036562325.1 Cytophagaceae bacterium
CACGTCCCCGTTCGTGCCTTTTTGTTTTTTGCAGCAGGTTGACTAAATATTCGTTTATAGTCAATACCAATAGCAATATTCGCTATTGAATAAACTTTATATCCAATAATCCTTTAACCCCTGCATAATCTCGCGCGCTACACCAC
The DNA here is from genome assembly GCA_036562325.1 of Cytophagaceae bacterium. Classification (GTDB taxonomy): domain Bacteria; phylum Bacteroidota; class Bacteroidia; order Cytophagales; family Cytophagaceae; genus DATCKK01. Next base: position 147 of record DATCKK010000268.1, read on the forward strand.
AACCAGTCTTCCGGCCTTTCAACAAAGCCGGATTCGACAGGATTATTGTGAATATAATCTAATTTTTGATTTAAAATATCATTGTTGCTTAATTCAATAGGATGATTTCCTTCTTGCCAAAACTGAAAGCCTCCATTGTGTTTATTTAAACTTCCTGCTCGATTAAATTTTTCCAATAACCATTCTCTTCTGCATTCTTGTGTATTGTTGGTTATCGCTTCTCTCAGCTTTCTGGAGGTTATACTTTTCAATCCTTGCAATATGACTTCCATCTTTTCTCCGGTCGTACCTATAATCATATGAATATGACTTGTCATAAAACACCAGGCATATACTTCCAACCCTTTGTTAGCCTGATTGTATTTAATTTGACCCAATAATATTTCCCGGTATTCATTCCTTATAAGAACATCTACCCAGTCTATAATTGTAGAAGTAACAAAATATAATTTCTCCTGATCTCTAAATTTATATTTAGAACTCATGTTGCTATTATAAAAAAAAATTTGCTTTAAATTTATACCAACTGCAAAAAACAAAAAAAGGCACGAACGAGGACGTATCGCGCCAGTTTTTTTTGTTTTTTAATTTAATTTCTACTTACATCTATACCATCCTCGCGCTATGGGAGTGAACCCGCAGAGGAAATCGCTTTAAGTCCTAACCCGGCAGCTTCGGTGTTAACAGTTACTATTCCCGGCAATAAATTATCCGATATCATGTTAGTAGATACCAGAGGAAATACTGTGATGAAAACCCAAAGCTCGGACCCGAAAGTGGAGCTTAATGTGGAAGATCTGGAAAACGGACTTTATACCATTGTGGTTTATCAGGGTAGTAAGAAAATAGCGAAAAGAGTGGTTATAAATAAATAGGGCTTTTACTCTATATTGAAGGCTGATCTTGTTAATAGATCAGCCTTTTTTATTCACTGACAAGGTCTTCAATTAATTGGTAAGAGAATGTATGCTTTGTAAAAATGCAAAAATTAGGTTACATTGAGGAGTTAAAATGTATATATCAGGTAAGCAATCAAAATTAAGAGACCATGATAAATCAGCTATGTAATTTTTTTCAGAGAAAAGTGCAAATAATCTTTCATCTAAGCTTGTTGCTTGTTTTTCCTATTTCACTCTATTCCCAAAACTGGAGTTACGATACTCTTTCTGAAAAGAAAGAGAGTATGAATGTAGCTGTGAATGGCAATAAAATATTTTTTCATTCCGGTTCTAAAAAAGTAGGAAGCTCACAAGTGCGGGTTGATAAGATAGATATTTTTGATATCCAAACAGGTATAAGGACAACAATACCATTGCCGGAGGGTTCTCCAGCCAGAACACGGGCCGCTACTGCTGTAGTAGGCAACAAGGTTCTTTTTGCAGGTGGAAACATGGGGGGCGCCACCAATTGGGTGGACATGTACGATACGATAACAGGAACCTGGACCAGCAGTCAACTTTCCTTGGATAGATCGTCTTTGGTCGGTGCAGCAGCTAATGGAAAAGCATTTTTCGGAGGAGGGTTTAGCACTTCAATTAATAATGAAGCTGCTATAGTAGATATATATAATAGTACCACTGATAAGTGGACGAGCATTTATTTTTCTCCTGCTTTTGGCCGGGCAAACTTAACGGCAACATCTTTAAGAAATAAAGTTTTTTTTGCAGGAGGGGGGATTGGTGGCTTCTGGTTTAATACAGTAATGATTTATGATGCAGAAGCCAATAAATGGCTTCCTAATGCTACATTGTCACAACCTAAGGATGGTCTTACCAGCCTAACCTATAAGAATAAAATATATTTTATTGGAGGCACTGCCTGGAACCAATCTACAGATACAACATTCCCTTCTGATATCATAGATATCTATGATGATGCTACTGATAGCTGGAGTACCATGACAATACCTCGTTTGATGACAGCAAATTATACAGGTAATAAGCGGGCTTATATCAAATCTGCACAGGCGGGTTGTAAAATGTTTTTAGTTCCTTCTATGGATGGTAATGGAGGTATCGGAGGTATGACACCTGGAAATGGAGATACCATAGCTGTTTATGATTTTGCACGAGATAGCTGGAGTTATTTGGCCTTACCTCATCCACGAACAAATGTTACCATTGCCGCAGCTAAAAATAAAGTTTATTTTGCGGGGGGAAGTGGTATCGAACCTGCAGAACATCAAGATGTCCAACGCTTCAATCACATTGACATCCTCACCCTCGAACCCAAACTTCAACTTTCCGTGGACAGTACTTCCCTGGCCCAGTATGATTTTGGGCCTGTCCTGACAGGTGAAGAGGAAACTATAACTATAAATATAAGCAACGAAGGCAATTACGACCTTTTGTTTGAAGACTTTCCCATGAGAATAGATATAACAGGCGATGTGGAAGACTTTACCATTGATGCAGCGATGCTTGAGTCAATAGATACGCTTGCCCCGGCGGAGATCATCAGCCTTCCGGTTACATTCA
>DATCKK010000269.1:0-1952 GCA_036562325.1 Cytophagaceae bacterium
ACAGCAAAGATTGTAGAACAGATTAAATACAAGAGATCCGCAAGTGTTATTTATTCAAAAAGGCATGTTTTTAATTGCAGAGTGTCTGAAGCAAAATACGATGATCCTGTAGTTTTGCTGATGTACATAAAAATTGACGGTAAATATAAACCACTTGAGGATGTAGATTCGGGAGACAATTATACAATCAAACCGCATCATTTCTCTACCAAAGTAGATTTGGAATATATTGGTGCAAATGCTGTTAACGAGGTACGGGCTATTTTATTCAGAAAAAGTGCAGCAGATAATCTCGAGCTCAACAAAAATGTTCAAATAGTTGATTTTGAGATTGCCGTAAGAGAATGGACCTTAATTGAAAAAGCCAATATTGCGATACCTCGGTGAGTATGACCGCTGAACAGATCAGGGGAACTTCATGATTATGCGGCTAAACAAAGAAAAAATCAAAACCGTGCTGCTCATTGTTTTAGTGGCAGCAAGTTTATTTCAGATAGGAATCCACTGGAGCCAGCAAGGCCAAGGGTTTCCTTTTCGTTTTCTAGCACGCCTTTTTAATTATGTTGATATCTATGCTTCTGTTGATGTTGATTCTATCAAACACCAGTATTTTGTGCCTGAAAGGATAATAGTTTCCCGAAGCCCTACCGCGCTTAAATGGAAGTTAAGGCAGGGCGACCCATATTTCAATGAATTATGGGAGGATGTGAGCAAGAACTACCTCCCTGAAATATTGGGACAGAAGCCATCCAAAATTCTTCCCAAGGAAGAATGGCCACAAATTACAAGTGTCAGATGTATCCGCTTTGATCTCTCCACTGAATGGCCCAGTGATATAATATTATGGTTGGAGAACAAAAATGACAAAAAATCAACAGAGTTCAAATCTGTAAATTCAATAGCCATACTTCCCGAAGAAGACGTCAACAAGGCAGTGAATACAGTATATATCTTTGACGGGTATCAGATATACAAATATTCAATCAATATCAAACGGGATTTTCTCCCCAAGGACGAATACACCAAACTGGCAGAGAAATTAAGTTATGAGAACAGGCTTGAGTACGATACCCTCTCTGAAATGGCAGGGTTTGACTCTTCAGAGGATATCTTTGTCCCTGTGGACCAGGACAGTTCCGCTTTGTTTCCTACTTTGAGCATCGAAATACCTGAATCGTTACAGTTAAATGAAGAAAACTTTGAAAACGAGGTTATTGCAGAGAGCCTTCTTAAAAACCAGAAAGACAGCCTCATGGTGAAATACAACGAAAACTCCGGACAGATAATTTTCACAGACACTGAGAATCTTTACAGACTATACGGGAACGGGGTATTGGAATATAAATACCTGCCAACGAGTGTTGTCCAGGCCGGAGAAGTATCGGCGGCTTTCAGCAAGGCGCTGTCCTTCATTGAACTTCGACGTGACCTTCTGGGCGATGTTGATATAGTTTTGAGTAAAATAATCTCAGATAAGTACTATGAATTTCATTTCGATTATGAATACAATGGAGTACCTGTGTTTTACACAGGTTTAAATTCTAAGGAACGCATTTCCTCTCCCATTGTTATTAAAGCCACAAGTGAGAGAGTCATTGAGTGTGTATGGGTTATGCGCTCATTTACAGAAAGTGACACATCCAGGAAGTATAATTTAAGTTTTTCAAAATTATTGAATGATCAAATCCCTCAGTACCATCCCGAAATAATGACAACTGACGATATATTCTTTGAGAGGATGGAACCCGGATATGTCTTCGGGGCAAGTACAAAAACAAAAGTACAGGGGTTGCCCCATTGGATAATAAGCAACAGGTCGGAAGATTTCTTTATTCCTTTGTCGAAGGAGGGGTGATATGGACTGGGCAAAGGCTAAAACAATTTTAATAGTTATCCTGCTGTTTCTTAACGGCTTTTTGTTTTATACAATCATTAATGCCAACAGCAACAAC
>DATCKK010000279.1:0-1551 GCA_036562325.1 Cytophagaceae bacterium
ATACCGGTGTACACATATAGATATCCTCCGGGAAGTGCAAAAGCATTTAATGTAGCGTCATCTTTTATAATTCGGACACGATATGGAAATACGTTTTTGTATTTCACTTCATTGGATTGAAGAATATAATCTCGGATCTTATAAAGATATTGGTATGCGCTGGCATATTGTGCGGAGTCCAGGACTATATATTCGGAAGTGTCTGATTCAATGTAAGCCACCATTTCCTTTCCGAACTGTATATCATCTTCCAGGCTAAAAACATTTAGTCCCCCTCCATCGTCATCCTTTTTACAATTGGTTAAAAATAGGGAGGAAACAAGCAAAAGTGCTAAAAAAAGGTTTTTATTATTCATAATTTAGAGATTAAACATAAATTCAACCTCTAAATTACGAATATGTTTTTTAGAAATCTAGTCCAAAAGCATTTCAGGAATCTCTCCTTCCACCACTAATTTTCCTTCCGTAGAAGCTTTAATTTCATCAACACTCACTCCGGGTGCTCTTTCCAATAATCGGAAACCTCCCTGAGGCATAACTTCCAATACCCCCAGGTCTGTAACAATTTTTTTTACACAACCTACACCGGTAATCGGAAGGGTACATTTTTTTAAAAGTTTGGATTGTCCGTCCTTGCTTTTATGTTGCATAGCAACAATTATATTCTTAGCCGAGGCTACCAGGTCCATGGCTCCCCCCATTCCTTTTACCATTTTACCGGGAATCTTCCAATTGGCAATATCACCGTTTTCGGAAACTTCCATAGCCCCCAATATGGTCAGGTTTATTTTACCACTTCGGATCATAGCGAAACTTTCTGCTGAGCTAAATAAAGCAGAACCTTTCAACATAGTAATGGTTTGCTTGCCGGCATTAATCAGGTCTGGGTCTACTTCGGACTCTTCCGGAAAGGGGCCTATACCCAATAATCCGTTTTCTGACTGGAGAACTACATTGATATCTTTAGGAATGTAGTTGGCAACGAGTGTTGGTATGCCTATCCCCAAATTTACATAATAGCCATCTTTTAATTCTTTGGCTATTCGTTTGGCGATTCCATATTTATCCAATGCCATAGTTACTCCTTTCTTAAAGTTAAGTTCTCAATACGTTTTTCATAATTCTCACCCTGGTATATTCGTGTAACATACACGCCGGGGGTATGAATTTGGTTGGGATCCAGTTCTCCGGCCGGCACCAGCTCTTCTACTTCCGCAATAGTGATTTTTCCGGCAGCAGCCATCATGGGGTTGAAGTTTCTGGCAGTACCTTTATAAATTAAATTGCCCGCCGTATCGCCTTTCCAGGCTTTTACCAGAGAAAAATCGGCTCTCAGCCATCTTTCCATCAGATACATTTTGCCATCAAACTCTCTGACTTCTTTTCCTTCAGCGACCTCGGTTCCATATCCTGCCGGAGTAAAAAAAGCCGGAATACCTGCTCCACCGGCCCGTATCCTTTCAGCAAGTGTTCCTTGGGGTATAAGCTCAACTTCCAGTTCGCCGGCCAGAAGCTGTCGCTCGAACTCTGCATTTTCACCAACGTAGGAAG
>DATCKK010000285.1:0-10772 GCA_036562325.1 Cytophagaceae bacterium
CACCAGAGGTATTAGCCGTATTATTTAAAAACTTAGTATTGTTTATGTAACTATGAGTAACATTCCCTGCAGCAGCATCTATTTTTAAAAAATTATCAAAAGGATTTCTGTTCCCTTCAAAAATACAATTATCCATCTGAATGGAACCCAAATAAAAGAAAAATGCTGCATTAATTTCTGTCACCTCATTACCCTTAAATTCAGATTCAAATATTTTTAGTTTTAAACCATCACCACCAATTAACCCAATAAATCCTTTCTCAATTTTATTATTAATAAATTTTGATCCTTCAATTTCAATATTAGAGTTTGGATTATTTGGTGTTAAAATTAACATATGCCCCCCTGTGACACCTAAATTGGCATTCGTATTATTAATAAAATTAGTATTCAGAATTTTAATATTTGATGTTACTGAGTATACCAGTCTGGTAGCATTACTCTCGAATGTGGAGTTTCTAATAAAAAATTCGGTTTCATTATCTTCAACAGTCATTAACCCTGAACCCTGGTTAGTATTATTTTTAAACAGACAATCGTTAATATCTAACTTTTTAGACCCAAAAGTTGTAAGAAATAACTTCAACTCATAATTATTTTGAAATGTACATTGAGAAAATTTAACATTACAGGTCAAAAAAACCATCAATTGATTTGAACCACTGTTATTTTCAAATGCACATTGAAAAAACTCAATATCACAATTTTCAAAAACCATGAAAGTTGATGAACCAGTATTATTATTCAAAAAGGAGGAACCTATAACTTTAATTTGGGCAGGCTTATTAATAATTAAGAAATGTTTTTCAGGATAATTCTTTATAACACAATTTTGTATCAACACATCAGAGACTTCAATATCTCCAGGCTTTAAATATTCATCAATATAAATTCGACCAGCATTATTAAACTCTGTATTTGAAATTTCCAGATTAGAAAAATAACCAAACTGAATTGAATTTACACCATTATCAAACTTACAATTGTTAATCTTCAAGTTATATCTATCACCAATTTGAATACTAACAGAACTTGTTAATGTATCATAATGCTCAGTTATTGCAGAATGAAAATTAGTAAAACTTAATCCATCCAATGAAAGAATAATATTTGGATCAATACTAAAAATTCTCGTACTAATATTTTCACCACTATTGTCTGCTTCTAATATTGTTTTATTACCTTCAAAGTCCCTTAAAAAAACAGAAGTCTCATCCCCATTAAAACCTCCTATTATGGTAAGATCTTTATGAATATAAATTCCTTGCAAGCTCGCCTTCGAGGGAGCCACATAATTCCCCTTCGCTACCCATATCTCATCTCCAGCAGCAGCCTTGGCTATCGCTGTATCTATAGTCTTATAAGGCGTAGCCCAGGAAGTTCCGTCTTCTGTTGTACCTGAATAACTACCATTTACATAAATGACCTTGGCTGTAAGCGTAAAGGGTATGCTTAACAAAATAAAAAATGTCAGTGCAGTAATCTTTCTAATCATAGTATTACTTTATAAAAAATTCTAACTTCTAATGTCTAAACAACAATCAACTAAAACTTGAGTAAATAAACTTACAACCTATAACTTACAACTTCCAGCTTAATACTTAACTTCCACCTTATTACTCATCAACGACCTTCTACCTCCGGGCACTTCCGCTATGATAGCATATACATACTCTGTATTTGGCGTAAGCCACTTATCATAAAACTCACGCTTGGTACCTGACACAAATTCATAAGTTTCTATAGGATCACCTTTCTTGCCTCGCAGGATCTTAAAGCCTGTAGCATTCATATCAAACTCCCAGGTAAGCTTGATCATTTTATTTTCCCGGCTCATTACAGCTTTTAAGTTCTTTACAACAGGAAATGGATTTTTCTCCGGCTGTAATATCCTTAAGCTTTCGGACATCTCTGACTTTAATCCTGAAGAGTCTTCCGCTTGTAATGCATACTCATACCAAATATTGGATTTAGTAAGTGTATCTCTTAGCTGGGTGACCTTTAAGCTATCGCCTGTTAATTTTAAATAAGGCTGCCATTCGAAATCAAACTCTGACTTTCTATATAAGTATTGAACTTTAACATCTTCGGAAGGGCTGGGTATCCATTTAATAAGTATTCCTGTATACCCGGCCTGATAATCTTTAAACATAGCATTTACCGGAGGATGCTTATCCGGTATTTTTACTTCAAAATACGCACTAATCGGAGATGGATTAAAATGCTGGTCTATGGCAGAGATACCATAATAAACTTTTCTAAAACCACTATTACTTTCGATAGTATCTACAAGAATGGTGTCTGCAATATATCCGGGAATAATTCTATCCGGTTCTTTATGTTTGTAATACGTCCTGAAAATACGATACCCCAACAGATCTGCTTCCGGGTTTTTCTTCCAATTCAAAGTAACTACTCCGTTGGTATCACATATACCTGATATTATTATTGGAGGTGCAGGAGGTATTGAATCTATTAATAAAACATCTTTAAGTACTGAACACAGAGAGTCTCCGGCAAAACCATACGCACATAAGGTATAGTAATTAGAACTTCCTTTATCTTTCCTTGTGTCTTTATACTCAAATGTAGTCGAGGGAATTAATTTATCATTTATCTTATGATAGTTTCCTGCCGGTCTGGTAGCATGGAAAATATTATAACCCTTTATATAGGGTCTCTCTTCTTCTGAAACTTCCCAAGCCAGCTCTACCATTTTATTATCTGGTGCAATTCCTTTAGTGATGAAGGGAGCCTGTTGTAAAAAATATTTTGCCTTAACTTCCAAAACAGCACTTGGATTGCTTTCTTTTTCAAAAGCATTAACTCCAACCACTGTGTAATAGTAGGTTTTATCTAAACTTGGAAATGTATCGGTATATCTATAACGATTATCATCCAGAGTAATACCTATTTCTCCTATATATGGATATTCATTTACTTTAACAAAAGGACCTTTTTTTGACTCAGCGCGGTATACATCAAAATACACATATCCTGAGTGCTGTTGCTTCACCCAAAATAACTCTACTCCTTTGTGAATATTCTGAAAAGAAAACCCTGTAATAGCCGGAAGCTGCGGATACTCTTTTCTATCCACGACCGCTTCGGCTTTTAGGCCATCTTTCATATTAATAGATACTCTGTAAAGATAAATCTTGTCAGGTTTTACCGTGTTATCTTCAAAAAATGTTCCCATTGCTTCAGCTGTTTTATTTTTCATTACCTGGGCGTACAACGCCATGATAAATGCCAGCTTTTTTCTCGACTGTACTTCTGTACCAGATTCCACATCTTCAATTTTAGACTTTTCTTCCAAGTCTTTTCCCAAAAACATAAGATCTATGTTTTTCAAATCAGGATTATTAGGAGCTTCTTTCTTAATCGTCTCAAGATCCCATGGTTTAACAGGTTCTGAGGTAAGTTTATCTTGTGCAACAACTATCCAATTAGCCCCTTGCTGTTGTACTTCATACCTTTCAATGTGATAGCCATATTTCATTCCATTAATCCAGGTTTGAAAATTACCGGGAAGCCATTTAATAAGTACTTTATCAGGAGTATTCCAGGTCACCACTTGCATAGTATCAGCCTGCCCCCAGGCAAATACATTCAACACACTGCAAAAAACGATTACTAAAAATGATCTCATGTTCTAATTAATATGCAATATTTATATCCTGAGGCAGATCAAAAGACAAAGAAACTTCAGAAGTCTTTACATCTCTTCCCGGAAGGAAGTAGCCTAACTTATAAAAATACTTTCCTCCCTTAGGGAAACTATAACTACGGCCCGATTGCTCGCATGATTGCATCTGATCTATCGAACAAACAATATTAGTGAGTTTCTTCTCTTTATTCGAAGTTTGTATTCCATCAAATACATTGTATTGAACCACTAGCTTACCGCCATAAGCACTATAGGTAACAAGTTCAGGGTTTGCTCCTGAAGCAGAAAATCCACTGGTAAAATCAGCACCAAGGGATCTTACTAAAGGCTCTGAAGAAAGGATATCTCCAACCATACGTCCCGAGGTCTCATCGCTGGTAAATCCTTCCGCTGTCATCAAGTCTTTGTCTTTGCTATTAGGGCTGAGTGTATGGGTAACTGATGAACCGGAAACTTCTACCTGTGATACATTATAAAAAGCAATCTTTTGCGCAAAACTACTGAATCTGCTAGTTTGGAAAGTGTATTCCAAAATAGTTGAATCTTTGGCCTGATAAACATACCCCATATTGTAGTCTTCCACCACTTTCTCTTTTTTCTGTACTGACTCAAGAGCCTTTACAAGCTTTAACTTATAGCGTGTATTATTCTGCAATTTTTCGTTCGGAATGGTATATTGAAACTGCTCCACTCCCGGCTGATTATTAACCGTAACATTAGTAACTCTTGCCACTTCACCACCATCAGATTCAAACACTACATGAAATGCATAACCCGGCGCAACTTTCATAGGCTTGTTAGGTAATGTCGCCAGCTTGATATATCCTGTATTGGACTCCATCCTGTAATAATTATTCATTTTCGGAAGAGGGTAGGCATAAGCTATGTTTGCTACATCTGTTGATGGAAGCTCTGTAGCCGTTCTAAATGTAATAGATCTTTTTTCGGTTTTTGAAGAATTTATCCAGGACCCATTCTTATTATATTGAAGCACTACTTCTACATCTACCTTTATTTCTGCATTCTCTGGAAGCACAGAAAGTGGGCTCAACCGCAAAACAGTTTTTATATTATTCCATTCATAGGTACAAGGGATAGGATTGCCATTGTGAGAAACGATAACGTTTGAGTTATTCACTATAGCTCTGTAAGGCAGAGTTCCACTACCAGATTCATCAGGAAGATTAAACTCAAACCTTTCTATAGGTTGGGCAAAGGTTACTATAATTTTTTCCGTAACCATGACATCCGTGTTTCCTGAGGCTGGTTGTATGGAAGAAATAAATACGATGTTCTTATCCGCATCGGAAACGCGACATAGTTGTCCCAACTCAATTTTTATATTCGCACTACCACCTATAGACAATATTTTGAACGTTATGCCTGCTGTTCCCCTGAGGTAACTAGGCTTCGGCAATTGTGCAAATAAGGAAGCTGTAATAGACGCAGATAATAAATCTAAGGTATTACTTCCTAATATTCCGCAGTCATAATCTGCAGTTAACTTAAGTCCCCCTGTAATAAATGCCTGTCCTGTAGCATACCAGTTATTTATTCCTCGCTCTCCATAACCACTGCATTCAACAGGGTGCTGTGATTTAGATATTAATATATCAAAACCTGCTTTTGCCCAAACCTGAGCTCCTACCCACACTTCACAACCAAGAAAATCCGCATCACCACCAAATTTTTTCTCTACGCCTACACGCACACCAAACGACAATCCGGCTCCAGTCTTCAATGCATTATAATCAATTGGAATAGCTCCCACTTCGGATGGCAATGGGGCTATAGGAGGATTCGGAAGAGTGCTTCCGGCACAGAAATAACCACTAGCTGTAAATAGATTTATCACTTCAATTGCCAGTGGCCTTACAGGAAGTCCGATATACACATAATCTGCTTCAGGAGAAAACAACACAGCAATATGTCCTGCTTTATTATTTGAAGGCTCTGAAACACCTTTTACTACTCCGGCATAATTAATATATATATCAAAATCTCCAACAAAGGTCTTAGCCGGCACATCGTATTGAGTAAACCAGGTAACTCGTAGTGCCCCGGATTCCGGATCCGGCTCTTTTTGTTTAATATCGTACTTATCAATCCCTTTCTTAACTTCAGTAGTCTTCTTCAAAGATTCGGTATCAGGCAACGGTACTTCCGGAGTAAGGAATATTACTCCTCCCCAAAGAGCTACCATATTCAATCCACCTGTTTTATTGAACTCAAGGCCCAATGTAACTTTGCCGTTAAAAACAGAAGCCGTCGGGATAGATTGAAGTCCAACACCGGCCATCAGCCCAAGATGAAGAGTGTTATCTGGGACATAAGTAAATCCTGTCGCTGTTTGACAGTTTACCTCTGTCTTGTATTTAGGATCAGGCTCCTTTTGCATTCTCATGTTATGATAAAGGCCTCCGGTAAAACCACTGATCCCAACAAAAGGGGCAATCATAATTGGAGGGAAATAAACTCCGGCATCAACAAACCAATATCTATACTTTGAGTCAGAATCCTGAAGTGAAGCATCCGTAGGTGGGTTTTCAGGATCTATATCTTCGTTTACAGGAGAATATCTTCCAAAGATCGCACTCGCCTCTACATGAATCTTATCTACTACTATTAATTTTAAATATCCGCAAAATCCGGTACCATAAGCCTTATCGTCATTGAATGTTGCCAACTGCCCATATAGTTTGAATGAACCATTATCTACCGATACTGTAATTTCATTCATTTTAACTCCATCAAACTTCCATTTTTGAGCAATCGCATCTCTCTTCGCCCAAATTATAAAAGTTGTTGTGCCACCAAATCCGTTGCTACTCTGACTGGTACCATCACCTGTTTTTTGTAGTTTAACCTCTAAGGTCATTTGGATACCAGCTCTTTGGCCACCCGTCTCAAACACAAACTTTGGACGTTTAATTGACACAGGGAAGTTCGAAAACATGGATCCCTGAGAAGTCATCTGAACAAAACCATTGCTATCAATGGCAAGGTATGGCTTGTCACTTGTTAATCTCAGTTTTTCAAACTGCAACCCGAAGCTTCCTATCGATTTACTATTAGTATTAGAAGTATCCTTTTTAGGTGTAAGCGTTATACTTCCATTCAGGATAGCCGCAGGATAAAACTGATCGTTTTTATATTCAAATTCAAAGCGGCTGTCATCCAGCTTTATTTTGGCAACTCCAAAAGCTTCTGCATTCAATAGCCCTCCATTTGTCTTCGACTCAATGTATCCCTTATAAGATAGATCTTTACTGGTCAGCGGTTTGGACACTACCAATCCAAATGCAGCCTTAGAATCATCTTTCGAAATAGGCAAGGACACTTCACCTTCTATGGCACCTTTGGAAAGCGAGCTTGCAATAAGATTTACTTCTATATATTTAACCGAATAGCTCCATCCTTTAATCTTTCCGTCAATCGGGTCAATAGCTTTGTTCAATGCAGTGACACCGTTTTGGTCTATGATTAAATCTTTGGAAACAATCTTACCCTCCTTCTTCTGATCTCCTTCTTTAAATGCTTTAGGGAGCTCTATAACTATTTCAGGAATATATACACCCTCCCAATCAGGGCCATCGACCACTAACTGCGGATCATTAACCACTGTACGGATAGAATCTCTATACCAGGTAGGGAGTTTAAATTCAGGGGCATTTTTTACTTCACTTCTATCAACGGTAAGTTCTTTAACAGTACATTTATAACCGGGGAGGTTGGTAAACTCAAAAGAGGGAACATCCTTTACCTGTATAATAAAGTTGGATAGTTTATCAGCCTGGATATAATACTTTAATGAAACTTGTTCATTGGATTTACTATCCTTTACTATTGAGTTTTTACTAAAGTTAACAGAACCAGCTAAAGTTAAATCTTTAAAGCCCTTACAATTGAATGTAACAAAGCAGGACTTTTCTGTTCCTCCTTTTTCAAGTCCGTCAAATAGAACTGAATAACCTCTTTCTTTCCCAAATGTAATGGAGTCTGTTTTTAATAAATATAAGTGAAGGTCTCCGGCTATACCACCAGTTCTGCTAAACGGTACTTTATCGGCCAAAAAATAAAGAGCCCGACCGTCTCCTCCAATGGGGATTTTCATGAAAATTTCCGCGAAGAGGCCTTCGGGCGTCATAAAAATTTGGTTGAGTATTAATGCATAATTCTTATCCCCACTTCCAGGCAAAATCCCAACCGGCAAGGTAAACTCCTTACCGTCAATCAGGGACTTATAAAGTTGCTTATCTTTAACCTCTTTTACCGCTCCGTCTATTACCGAAACTAATTGAGAAGTATTACTAACTACTTTTTCCGCATTGCTTAGTGTTTTATGCACCCCGCCAAGAGTATTTAATTGTGCTTGAGCAGAATTTGTAAGCAGAATAAGTATGAATGAAGTAATAAAAACAGTTAAATTTTTAAAAAAAATATTCATTATTATAAAAATAAAATCTTGGCAAGATAGAAAAATGAGTAATTTTACAGTGTTTAATGTAAGTAATTGTCGACTTTTGAACGTGTCAAAAGCCCGACCCTTAAATAATAAAAATTTTTACCTCAAAAAATCCTATGCTCTTACTTAATATTGTCAATTTAACCCAAGGCAACCGTGTAATATTACATAAGTATTTCATTCATTTTCAACTAATTGCCTTTTAATCAGAACAATAACAACAAGATTTAATTCCTCATTCTGGCTAGTTTATTGTATTCTATAATCGTAATTTTGCTTCCACTGATTTCAATCAGGCCTTCTTCTTTAAAATCTGTAATTGTCCTTATCACTGTTTCTTTAGATGCTCCTACTATATTTGCCAGGTCGTCTCTGGAAATAGCCATAGAAAAATTTTCTTCCGACTCATCGTGAAAATTTTTATGAAGCATTAATAATGCTTCAGCCACTCTCTTCCTTACCGAATTATAAGCCAGCTTAATAAGCCTTTCTTCCTTTTCAATAAGATCCTTCGACAATAACTTGATGAACTTTTCAGACACATCTTTATTTAAATGCAGTAGTTTAAAAAAGTCCTGCTTATGAATTATACAAATTTCCGAGTCTTCCAAAGTCATCGCAGATTCAATATAATTAGACTCTTCCAGCAAGTTTAAATATCCTAAAAAGTCGCCTTCTTTATACAAACCGGTTATGTACTCTCTTCCCTCTTCATTGGTCTTATAGGTCTTCACCTTGCCCTTTTGTATATAGTACAAAGAGTTTGGGTACTTACCTTCCAAAAATATATTCTGACGTTTTTTAAAAACGGTTACTCTTTTCTCGTCCTCCAAAAGTTGGTTCAACTCTTCCAGTCCTTTCGTTGCTTTTACTATATCATTCAGTTCATCCAGGGAGTTTTTTATTTCCGACTTTATCAATTCGTTCTTCTTTAAACGAATCTCAACTGCATCCAGCAATTCCAATTCATCGAATGGCTTAGTGAGATAGTCATCTGCACCAAGGTTCATTCCTTTTCGGAAATCGGCCTTCTCAGATTTAGCAGTAAGGAATATGAAAGGGATTTTAGATGTTGCCGGAATTTTACTAAGAACATGAAGTACGCCAAACCCATCAAGTTCGGGCATCATTACATCGCAAATAATAAGGTCAGGTTGAGTAGTCTTTGCAAGCTCCACACCTATTTTGCCGTTTTCTGCAGTTACTACTTTATAATTAGCCAGCTCCAGTATTTCGGCAGTGTTTTCTCTCACATCTTTATTATCTTCGATCAATAATATTTTTTTCATATTCTTAATTTATTAAAAAGGAATTGTTACAATAAATGTAGTCCCCTTGTTTTCCTTGCTTCTAAATTCAATAGTGCCTTTTAAAAGGTCAACATATTTTTTTACAATATTTAAGCCAAGCCCGGTGCCCTGAATATTTCCGGCATTTTTGGCTCTGAAAAACCGACTGAATAAATGCTGCTGGTCTGCTTCCGGTATTCCTATACCCTTGTCTTTGACAGCAATAGTTAATACACGGTTTTTTATTTCAGAAGTTACATCAATGTCTTCACCATTCGGTGAATATTTAATAGCATTGGATATTAGGTTGATCAATATGTTTTTTAATATCTGTTTATCCAGCTTTACCTCCGACTCGTCGGAAAGGTGGCAATATTTAACACTTTGATTGTCCAATACCACCGCCTGCAACTCTTCCACCACTTCAAATATAAATTCGGAGATATCCAACTCAACCGGATTATTATTTTCTTTACCTTCTTCCAATTTACTAATGGAAAGAAAGTCGTTTAATATACCTGTTAAATTCGTAACGGCAGATTTGATACGGTTGATATGTTTGAGCCTTTTCTCATCATCGTTCGGGCCATTATACTTTGCTATTAATGAAGCAGAAGATAGTATAGTGCTAAGAGGTGTCCTAAACTCATGAGATGCCACCGTTACAAACCTGGACTTTAGCTCATTCAGCTCTCGCTCTTTAATAAGCGCCTTCTTAATTTCCTCCTCGTGTTTCTTTTGTTGCAGATTTATCTTTTCCAACTTCTCTATCGCATTGTTAAGCTCTTCAGTTCTTTCTGCAACCCGCTTCTCCAATTCACTATTAAGGTTCCGGATCTGTGCTAAATTTTTGGCATCTCTGATACTATAGCGAATAGACCGCTCCAACTGATACGGATTAATATTTCCTTTCACCAAATAGTCCGCGGCTCCGGCTTTGGTTGCTTTTTCATCTATTTCAATATCCCCCTGCCCCGTAAGCAGTATTAATGGACATCCACAACCACTCGCTATTGCCTCTTTGATTATATCAATCCCGGTTTTGGCACCCAATCGATAATCGATAAGATATACATCATGATTCTTTTTCCGGATGCTTTCCATTGCTTCTTCATAAGTAGACACCCAATCCAGATGGTATTTCCTATGCGGTATTTCATCGATGATATCTCTGGTCAACATAAAGTCTTCTTCGTCATCATCAACGAGCAATATTTTTATAACCTGATTCATCATACACTATTACTTACTGCGAGGCAACTCTACTATTTCGAACCAATATTTACTTAAAGTCTTCATTACATCTACAAGCGAACTAAAAGTTACCGGCTTGGTAATAAATGAACTT
>DATCKK010000292.1:0-3310 GCA_036562325.1 Cytophagaceae bacterium
TGCCATAGTAGATATATTTTTGTCGGGTACAATTAAAAATGAGGTAGTTGAAGGAATTAAAGAATTTGAATTACCTTTGTATGAGTACAAAATTCATTTTGGAGCAAGAAGTACTTTTTGGAAGTATTTATTGATAAGTAAGTATAATAGCAATTTAAAAAATACAATTATAAATAGTGGTGGGAGTGAGGTGAAGTTTAAAGGGCCTTCCGAAGTTAAGATGAGAAATGGTGCCGATGCCCTTGAGTTTGTTTCCGAAACTCCATTAACCTTAAAAGAAAAACCTGATTACAGATTCCAGTTAAAAAGCGTGAAGGCAGGAGCTGCCAATGGTAAAACCATAATGGATAAACTACCATTAGCATCAGCAGAGGTAATAAGGCCGGAATCCAGAAATGAGGATTCAAAAATTTTTTCAGAAATAATAGTATATATTTAATTTTTATTGATCTAATAAGTTATGGCACAAACTTTAGCAACACCGGGGGTTTATATCGAAGAGAAAAATGCCTTCCCTAACTCGGTTGCAGGTATACCAACTGCGATCCCTGCTTTCATAGGTTATACTGAGAAAGCGGTAAGAGATGGAGAATCATTGATAAACCAGCCGGTAAGAATCTCCTCTTTGGCTGAATATCATGCTATATTCGGTGCAGGAGTAAGAACGACGTTTAACATCCAGTATGCTGATGCAAGCAACTTTGATTTTCAGGTTGACGGCACCAGTTATAAACTGGTACAGGACAGTGAATCAAGATTCATTATGTATGATTCTTTAAGACTGTTCTTCGCAAATGGAGGAAGCAACTGTTACATTGTTTCTGTTGGTACTTACTACCAGGCAGGAGGCTCTCATTATTACAATGAAGAGGAAGGCTTCGAACAACCTTCAGGCAATAAGTTAAATACTATCTCTAAAAAAGCTTTAGAAGGTGGTATTACTGCACTTATCAGTGAAGAAGAGCCAACCATGGTTGTAATACCAGAGGCTATCATGCTGGAAGAGTCAGACTGCTATGCGCTTCAGCAAACTATGCTGGCTCACTGCGGTTACAAAATGAAAAACAGATTTGCCATCCTTGATGTATACAAAGGAACCAAGTCCAGAACCTATGATAAAAACGATGTCATTACAAGGTTCAGAGAAGGAGTAGGAAGCAACTTCCTTGCTTATGGAGCGGCTTATTATCCATTCCTTAACACTTCTATAGTGCAGAACGAAGAAGTTAACTACAAAAATATTTCTAACCTGGATATCCTTGAGGAAATCCTTGTAAGAGAAGCAGAGGTTTCTACAGATGACAAAAAGAAATCTGAGGAGATCAAAAATGAGGTTAGAAAAATTAATCAACCTAACGCAGATGTTGAGAGTGTAAACCAAACGCTTAAAGTAATCAGCCCTGCTTTCAAAACTATTATAGCTAAGGTAAGAAACTTATTGAATGTACTTCCTCCAAGTGCTGCTATGGCGGGTATCTACACTGCTGTAGACAATACAAGAGGAGTATGGAAAGCTCCTGCTAATACCAGCATTGCTTCAGTAGTTTCTCCTGCGGTTAAATTAACACATGATGATCAGGAAGACCTTAACTTAACAGTTACCGGTAAATCCATCAACGCTATTCGTTCATTCATCGGTGAAGGTACAATCGTATGGGGGGCAAGAACTTTGGATGGTAATAGCCAGGACTGGAGATACATCAACGTAAGAAGAACACTTATATTTATTGAGCAATCCATTAAGTATGCAGCTAAAGCTTATGTATATGAGCCAAACACTGCTAATACCTGGGTATTGATCAAGAGTATGATTTCTTCTTTCCTAAATGACCTTTGGAAGTTAGGAGGTCTTGTGGGAAGTACTCCAGAGCAGGCATATCAGGTTGAGATAGGCCTGGGGTCTACTATGACTCCTAATGATATCCTTGACGGTATAATGAAGATAACAGTTAAGGTTGCAATCTCAAGGCCTGCTGAATTTATCGTAATTACGTTCCAGCAAAAGATGCAGGAGTCTTAATTAGGTTAAGTCAGTTATATACTTTAATAAATATTTGGTTTAAACATTATAATAATAAATTTTTACAACTATGGCAGAAACACAATGGCCGATTCCTAAATTTCATTTCCGCGTGGAATGGGCTGGAAATGATATAGGGTTTCAGGAAGTATCCGGATTGAGCATGGAAACTCAGTTTATCGAGTACAGAGCCGGAAACGATCCTACCTTCTTGACACAAAAATTACCAGGACTTAAAAAGCATGGTAACATCACTTTGAAGAAAGGTATGTTTGCTCATGATAACCAGTTCTGGGATTGGTGGACAGATGTACAGGCTAATAAAGACAGAAGAGAAACAGTTACCATCACTCTTCTGGATGAAGAAGCAAATCCTGTATTTGTATGGACAGTGAACAATGCTTTCCCTGTGAAAGTGTCTGCTCCTGATCTTAAATCAGATGCAAACGAAGTGGCTATCGAAACCATCGAGTTAGCACACGAGGGTATTATACAGGAAGCTCAATAATTGAATAATTAAATTTAGTTAGTTGTAGATGATACCAAGACCACCTATTCCGGGAATGGCCTCCGGCTCAGGGAACGAAAAATTTTATCCTCCTGTAGGATTTCATTTTGATGTTCGCATTCTTGATGCTTATGATGCAGCGGGAATAGCAACCGGTGCATTGGGTGCTACCAAAGATGTGGATGGCAGTTTTCAGGAAGTGTCCGGTATATCTGTAGAAATTGAAACAGATCCACAAAAGGAAGGTGGTGAAAACAGGATTGTCTATAAACTTCCTAAAGGAATATCTTATACACCTTTACAGCTGAAAAGAGGACTAGTTTCCTCTTTTTCAGCCTTAGGTGAATGGTGTAAAGAAACTTTTGAAGTAGGGTTTGACGATGTTATAACGACGAAAGATGTTTTCGTTAGCTTATTAAATGAGGATAACTTTCCTTTAATGGGGTGGGTGTTTATTGGAGCATATCCTACCAAGTGGAGTGTTTCAAGTTTTAACGCGATGAATAATGAGATAGTAGTTGAATCTCTTGAGTTGACCTATAGACGTTTTGAAATTATTAATCTGTAAGGCATGGCGATAGAAATAAAGGAACTCATTGTTAAAATGGTAGTCAAAGAAAACACTTCCAGATCAAGGACTGCAGCTACTGAATTAAATGCTTCCAGTAGGAAAAAACTGATTGATGAATGTGTAGAGAAAGTTTTACAAAAAGTTAATTCTAAACTTGAAAGGTAATGGCATCCATAAAAAACCTGGCAAAGAAAGCAAAGAATGCTAAGAG
>DATCKK010000293.1:0-7227 GCA_036562325.1 Cytophagaceae bacterium
GTACCGGCCTGTAATGCCTTCCCATCCTGCATCATTGCTTCGATACAAAAAGTTTCAACAGCCCCCGCAAATCGCTCATTTTCAGACTTAATCCCCTTTATCACAGGCATAGCCATGTATTTCTCGGCAAACTCCGCATAAACATTGAGCATTCGTTCTGTTTCTTCCAGCGCCTCCTGTTTCGTAGCGTGTGCAGTATGGCCTTCCTGCCATAAAAACTCTGCCGTTCTTAAAAATAAACGGGTACGCATTTCCCACCGAACCACATTGGCCCACTGGTTAACCAGAATAGGCAGATCTCTATAGGATTGAATCCATTTTTTATAAGTATTCCATATAATCGCCTCACTGGTAGGCCTTACTACCAGTTCCTCTTCCAATTTTGCTTCAGGGTCTACTATAAGTTTTCCTTTTTGAACCGGGTCTGTCTTTAACCTGTAGTGAGTAACAATAGCGCATTCTTTGGCAAACCCTTCTGCATTTTTTTCTTCTGCTTCAAAAAGACTTTTAGGTACAAACAAAGGAAAATAGGCATTGGTATGCCCTGTATCTTTAAACATCTTGTCTAATACAGACTGCATTTTCTCCCATATTGAATACCCATAAGGTTTTATGACCATACAGCCTCTAACCGCTGAATTTTCAGCCAAATCGGCTTTTTTTACTAATTCATTATACCACAATGAGTAATCCTCGCTTCTTTTTGGCAAACCTTTGCTCATTTTGTTCGTTAATTTTTTGGTACGTCTTTTGTAGTTTTTGCTATTTATAAGGCAAAGATAGTTTTTTTACCTTTAGTTAGGTGAAAAAAATGCTTTCTCTTTTTAAATAACACAACTACAAATTCGTTACATTCGTGAAACAAAAAGGATATCCTATGAAAAATTTAATCACATCCTTTGTTGCGGCATTTCTGATAGCAGGAATGTGGAGTTGCGCGCCTACTCAGAATGCTCAAAAGTCAGAATACGACGACTTGTACTTCACCTCTAAAGATAAACAGAAGCTGATTGAGGAACGAAAAGCGGAAAAAGCTAAACAACAGGAAGCTAAGCTTGAAAAAACTCAAACAGAAACGGACACTTATAACTTCTCTTCTTCTGACGCGGGAAGTAAAAACAATAATAATTATAACGATAGCGATGATGAGACCTATCGTCCAAGAAAGTACAAATCCAAGTCATCAGGCCTGGGTGTCTCTCTTGGCCCCTCCTATTATTATTCTTCACCTTCTATAGGTTTTACCTACTACACAGGATGGGGATGGAATAGTTATTATGGCTACAATTATTATACCCCTCCCATGTGGCACTATAATTCCTATTCACCCTGGGGCTCATATTCTTATTACGAACCTATCTGGTATGATCCTTACTTATCTTACAGATATTACAGTTACCCATATGTAGGTGGCTATTATTATAGTCCATACAGCAATTACTATTATAATAGTTATTACAATGGTTACTATAACGGATATTACAACGGCTATTATAATGGCTACTACAATAATTACTATTACAAGAATAATTATTCTTCAGGAAGATCTACTAACTACAATGCAGGGCCTAAAACACAAAGAAGCAGCACTGTAGGAAATGACAACTATAACTATAATAATAACAACAACTCCGGTAATCAGAGCACGCAAAGAGTAAATACCAATACCGGTACTAGCAACACCACAAATAGTAACAGTAACCGAAATACAACTAATAACAATAACAGGAATAACAGTTATTATAATAATTCGAATTCGAACTATAACTACAATAGCAATTCGAATTATTCAACACCGAGTAATGGAAGGAACAACAATACCAATACCTATACACCAAGGAATTCAAATTCCAACAGCAATAGTAATAGCAATAACAGAACAACAACACCATCTAATTCAAATAGTAGACCTAGATCAAGATATTAAGAAATGAATAAAAGCAGTAATATTAAATTCTGGACTTTTTTATCGTTTTTATTTTTAAGCATTAATGGTTTTAGCCAGCTTGGCTATTATAATCATGCTGCTATTTATTCTAACTTAAAAGTGCGGGGAAGTGCCAGAGTTATGGGAATTGGAGGCGGAGGAACTGCCTTGGGTGCAGATTTGGGAACCATTGTACTTAATCCGGCAGGTTATGGTTTAACCCGAAAATCAGAATTCAGCTTTTCTCCGGTTTTTGGTTTCGCAAATACCGAGTCATCCTACCTTGGCACTAAAACGAATGACAATAAAACCAGTTTTTCAATCGGACAAATGGGCTTAGTTTTCGCCACCGATACCGACCCATTAACCGAAGAGGACTGGCGAGGCGGTACATTTGGAATCACCTTTACCAGAACCAATGAATTTAACAATCAATTTGCCTACAAAGGATTAAACTCCAATAACTCAATCACAGACTATTTTGTGGAAATCGCTGACGGATTATCCGAGATGGACTTATCTCCGGCAGATAATGAAATAGAATATCTGGACCAGCTAGTTTATAAAAGTTATTTAATCGACCCTAATCCTCTTTACCCTAATAGATACTTTAGTGTAATAGGAGAAGAGACCGTTTCCCAGGAAGAAATAGTACTTTCCAAAGGTGGTCAGTATCAATGGGATATTGCTTACGGCGCAAATTATATGGATAAATTGTATATAGGCGGATCACTGGGAATTGCAAGCATTCGTCATATTCAGGATAAATCATATAAAGAAACTATCCTGCCTACACCTGATACTTTGGTCTCTTTTATATTCAACGATAACACCAAAACAACAGGTACAGGTATCAATTTCAAATTCGGAATCATTTATAAAATCAATGATTTTGTAAGGCTGGGTACTTCCATTCAGACACCAACCTGGTATACAATGAAAGATTCTTACATCTATCAAATGCGAAGTAAGTTCTTTAATTATGACCCGGGAAACTCAGGCTATCAGCTAAACGACCTTAATTTAAGAACAATACCGGCCACTTATAAATATAGCTTAACAACCCCATTAAGATGGAATTCAGGAGCTGCTGTCTTCTTCGGGAAAAATGGATTTCTTTCAGCAGATGTCGAAGTAGTTCCTTATAACTCTGCGGTGGTTCAGGATCCGGAAGATCGCTTTTTATTTTCTGACGACAACCGCTTCATCAAAGACAATATGAGAACGGTGGCCAATATCCGTGCAGGGGGAGAATACAGAATTCAAAACTTTAACCTGAGAGCTGGTGCTGCCGTGTTACCTGATCCTTTTAAAAACACTATTGATAACGTTAACAGAACCGTTGTTCAGGTAACTGCCGGAGCAGGTATGAGATCGACAGAGTATTACCTGGATGTAGCCTTGGTGAAATCCTACTTTAACAGCATTTACAAGCCATATACCTTAAGTGATGGAACTGAGCCAACAGCTACCATCAAAAACCGTCTGACCAACTTCGTTATTACAGCCGGAGCCTTCTTTTAATAAAATTTAGACGAAACCAAATTACTCTTGGATAGAAAAATAGGTTTTTATTCAAAAAAAAACTATTTTTAACTATTTGGATATTATTTTGAATAAAACTTATGAAGGCTGTAAAACATACATTTACTCTAGCCCTTTTTCTATTGATAACTTCAGTATCAATAGCATTTGGCAACAGAGCTAAATTGCAAGTTGGAGATAAAGCTCCGGACTTTACAGTAACCGACCCCAACGGTAATACACTTAGTTTAAGTTCACTAAAGGGCAAAGTAGTTCTTTTGGACTTTTGGGCTTCCTGGTGTATGCCTTGTAGAATGGCCAACCTTGAGTTTGTACAACTTTATAAGGAATTTCAACCATATGGATTTGAAATATTCAGTTTATCTCTGGACTCAAGAAAAATTCCCTGGCTCAACGCTATAAAAAATGACAAATTGGAATGGCCTTATCATGGTTCTGAGCTTACCGGATGGGAAGGCAGTAAAATTGCAGCCAGTTATGGTGTTGAAGCTATACCTGCTACTTATCTTATCAATGAGCATGGAATAATTATCGGAATCGGATTGGATGAATACGATATTGAAAAGAAATTGAAATACATATTTTTCGAACAAGTTAATTTTTACCCCCAAACTGCTACTTCCAAATTATTTTTTACAGGAAAAGCAAAGTATGAGATTATAGACACAAAAGGCACTACTCTTTTAAAAGGGAAAGCAGAAGAAGTAGACATCACCGGAATTCCGGCTGGGGAATACACAATTGTGTATGAAAACAAAAAAGAAAAATTTCATAAACTAATCAACTCCCAGTCTCTTCCTGAGTTTTACCCCACCAGGGTAGATGATATTATCACGATTAACCGTGAGTCAGATTTCGAAATTTATACAACAAGAGGAAAACTGGAGAAAAAGGGTAAAGGAACAATTGTGGATGTAACCAACCTGAGATCAGGGGTTTATTATATCAGTATTGACGGAAATGTCAGCAGTTTTTACAAAAAATAGCTTTTCAGGAGAAACATTACTCTAAGATTTAGCAGTACATCTATTATTTACCAGCTCCCTTTATTTTAGCAATTAGCCCTTCAAGGTCAATAGTCTCTTCTTGAAGTTGTATATGTGCCTGGGAATAATAGGGCCGCCTTTCCTTAATTTTCATTTCTAAAAATTCCAGTACTTCCTGAGCTGATTTTCCTGCCACCATCGGCCTGATATTGCTTTTATCATTCATTAAACGGGATGCAATTGCCCTGACAGGAGGATCTATATATATGCTGATGGCTTTTTTATTGATTTGCTCCATATTATCAAAAAAACAAGGCGCACCTCCTCCGGTTGCTATAACCACGTCTTCTTTTTCCAATACCTTAAGCAATACCTCTCTTTCTTTATTTCGAAAGTAAGCTTCGCCATCCTGGGAAAATATTTTCTCAATGGATCTATTTTCTTCTTCCGTTATAAGATGATCCGTATCTAAAAAAGTAAGATTTAACCTGGCAGCAAGGCTTTTGCCCAAAGTTGATTTTCCTGATCCTGGTAAGCCGGTTAATACAACTCTCATTTTACTTCAGCCTCACTCTTGGGTCAACTGCAGCATACAACACGTCAACCATGATATTAACCACTATAAAAACGAAAGCCACAAAAAGAGTAGAACCCATTACAACCGGGAAGTCGAGCACATTAACCGCTTCAATAGTTACCGAGCCTATCACCTTCCAGTTAAAAATTCGTTCAATGAAAAATGCCCCCGCCATTAATGATGCCAGCCATCCGGAAACTGCGGTAATAACAGGATTCAGAGCATTTTTCAAAGCATGCTTAATGATGATTTTATAATATTTTAATCCTTTAGCTCTTGCAGTACGGATATAGTCTTGAGATAGTACATCCAGCATAGAGCTTCGGGTTAGTTGTGCAATGATAGAAAGAGGCCTTAATCCCAATGCGAACGCTGGAAGTATAAGGTTCTTCAACATAAGTTTTCTACCTGTTAAAGAATCTTCCCACAACTGACCGGAAATATTCAAACCGGTATAGTCGGCGAGGTAATAACCGAATACCATGGCAATAAGCGCACCTATTACAAAGGGAGGTGCCGAGATACCAATTACAGAACCCGAAATCATTGCATGATCCAGGAAGGTGTTTGGCTTGAGTGAAGATATGATTCCAAGAATCATCCCTACCAAAGTTGCGAACAGCATTGCTGCGAAAGCCAGCCAGAATGTACCTTCCAGGTTATCTATAATGATATCACTGACTTTTTTATTAGTCTGGAATGACCTTCTCAAATAGGGAACTTTCGACACTAAAACATATTCTCCCATAGAAAGCAGTTTAGCATATTCATACTTTTTTGCATTCGCCTCTGTATCTTCATGTACAGATATGGGGGAAATATCATTCAAATACTGTCCCAATTGGTAGTATAATGGTTTATCTAACCCCAATTCACGTGTAATTGCCTCCCTGGTAGATACATCCGTCCTTTGGCCGGCCATCATCGCCACCGGGTCTCCCGGCAATACATTGAAAAGGAAAAATACCACTATTACTGCTCCAATAAGAACCAGAAAACCATACAATAATCTTGAAGCTAAAAATTTAAACATATTGCTATTTTTCAACTAAAGCTATCACATCTTTGGCTTCAGGCACATCATTATAATGCCATTTTCCTTTAATGGTACCATTTTTAATCAAAACCAGTCCCGGATCGGACCGGATCATAGTTTTCAAAACTGTTCCGTCTGAAAAATAATAAGGCGCAGCAAGATTTACCTCATGCCTTAAAATTTCTATGGATTCAGTTCCTGAAGAAGTTAGTACCATAGGTTGTACATTTGCAGATTCAAGTTGCCGTATAAGCTGGCTAATCTCTTCCAACTTTTTCATCTTTTTCTCACTTTGAAAAGCCTCTTCCGCCTTTCTTATTATTATAAAAAGCCTTGTACCTATAAATGTACTATCCGTAAAATCTCCTTCTTCATTATAAACTCTGTAATCCGTTATCTTCGGGTAAATTTTGTCCGGATTCAGAAGTAGAAAAGTATCTAGCTTATAACCAGGCTCTTTTGGGTATTTTGTAAATTCATACGTTTTCCCCTCTTTACTCATAATATACTTATACCTGGGAGCCTCCTCGGCCTTCATTAAAGCTACTATGTTATTGCCTACCTTATACGGACGAAAATCAAAATAGGGTAAATGTTGGATGGCAAAATATCCTACAAATACAGCCAAAGCAAATGAAACGCCGGATATAATATCGCCAGTCCTCAGAGAAACAGGGGAATACAATTTTTTGCGATTCCAAAAAAGAATTCCAATAAATACAACCAGAATGATATCTTTTATAAAAGAGGCTTTAGCGGACAACTTTATAAAATCACCAAAACAGCCACATTCTTTCAATTTATCAAAATACCATGCATAAAAAGTTAAAAAAGTAAAATAAAGAATCAGAAGGAGTGCCACCCACATGGTAATTTTCATCCGGTAATAAATGAGTATAGCCACTCCCAGAGCAACTTCGAGTGCACTTAAGGACACTGAAAGAAATAAGGCATAAGGAACAAAGTTTTCGAAAACGGGAGAAAAATCTTGGGAAAAAATCTCAAAATATTCCTCCATCTTGTAAGCAAGGCCATAAGGATCATTCAATTTAATAAGGCCTGAAAATATAAAAAGAGCTCCTGTCAGGTAGCGGCATACCTCATTAATTATTCTCATTCTTAATAAAATTGGATTTTATTAACGAAAATACAGAAT
>DATCKK010000302.1:0-2453 GCA_036562325.1 Cytophagaceae bacterium
AACCAGACCACATAATGATACCTCCCGGAGGTATTATTCCATCTCCATAAAATTTGGATGCTGTAACGCTGCCGGTAGCATTTACATTTCCGGCAACTTTAGTATTTCCATTCACCTCCAGTTTTGAAGTTGGTGCTCCTACAGTACCTATTCCAACATTGCCCGAAACATTAGTAGTCATAACCGAACCTGTTTTCGCTTCTGTTGTCCATGGGTTTACTGCCAGCCAACGATCCGGATTGGGAATGCTATCATAAAAGAAAAACATATTTAAATCTGTATCAAACACCAGTAAGGCATGAGCAGGCTTAGATGCAGCATTTAACATTGCATCTCTTTCAGCTGTTTTTAATCTTGGCACCAACAATCCTTTATCGGTTGCCTTCATGTCTATTAATGCACTTGGGTGTGGATTAGGATTATTAAAACCCACTTGTGCTTTCGTAGTAATTGTTACTAATATTAAAAATGAAAATATAAAGAATTGCTTCATAATTAGTATATATAAAAGTTATAACAAAATCTGAATATATTCGATTATTAATTTTGTCCCGGCAATAAAATCATTTGAAACTCTTTAAAGGCATAATAAGAACCGTCAATTCACAATTCAATAGTATACCTCTATAAATTCAGATTTCTCTATTCTACCATTAGATGTATAAACCCGAATCTGATAAATATACTTATTACCTTTCTTAATTTCTTTATCTGTAAATTTATTTTCCTTTAACAACCCTGTAACAGGCATTAATATAGGAGCATCTCCTTCTTTACGATAAACTATACATCCTTTAATCTTGCTTTCTGATTTTACCGACCAGCTTAATACTAGTAGTTTCCTAAGTTTTCTGAATTTTGCTTTAACATTTTTCACCTCTACGTCAGCCTTATCTGAATCATGTTTTATGACAGCATACATATTAGATGCGAGTGAAAGATTATTTGCACTATCTACAGCTTTGACCCTATAATAATAAATTACACCAGATGTTATACCTTCTTCATATGTGTTTGAAGTTATAGGTAGCAGCGGGCTTACTTGTTTATACTCCGGATCGTTTTCTGAAGAACGATAAACATAGTAACCCTTAAGATCTGTATCTACATTCGCCAGCCACTCCAATTTTACTCTTCCCTCCTTCACTTCCACATTTTTCAGGAATGGTGCTTCCGGAGCAATGACATCCGGCATTCGAGCAATAGCAGGTTCAGATGGCTCACTTTTATTAAAGGCGGTATCAATAGCAACTACGCGATAATAAAAAGTATTTTTGGCCTGACGTGGAAGTTGATCAGTAAAACTGGTTTCTTTTATTGGCAATGAATTTATCAATACTTGTTTATTATTATCATCGGTTACGGAAGATCTATAAATAAGATACCCCACTAAATCTCCTTCTTTATTTGGTGCCCATGAAAGGCTAATACTTCCTGTATCTGCTTTGGCCACTACATTTGAAGGTTTTCCAGGTGGAATAATATCATTTACCTGAACAAATACCGTATTGGAATGTGCCTCATTTCCCGCATAATCCACAGCTGCCACATAATAATAAAGTGGCCCCGGCTCTTCTACTTTATCGGTGAATTGGTTTACTGCAATTGGAAGTAAATTTGAATTTAGCTTTTCAAAAGGGCCTTTGATTTTGGAACTTCTATAAACTATAAACCCTGCCAGATCCGGAACATTTTGAATTGTCCATTGTAAGCCAATAGTAAGATTATTCAATGAATCTTTTAAATCAAGAGGAGGTAATGGCGGGGTTACATCTTTGAATGCCACTGTAACTTTTTCCGAATGCTCTGTCTCATCACCCCAAAAATCCATTCCTGCGATTGTATATACATAAGTCTCTCCTTCCTCCAAATCCAAATCTTCAAACATTACTTCCGGATATTTCTCTGCGCCGGTACTGTCCTTAATTTTGGATACTACTACCGGGTTAGCATTAACCTTTTCAGTAATAGATGTACTGACATTCGTACGATAAATGTTTACAGAATAAAAACGCTCGTCCTCTGGTTTCCATGAGATCACGACTTTCTTACTTTTTTGCTTTACTACAACTTCTGTAACCGGACTTTCTTTTTTATAAGATTGCACCTGAATTTTATTCGAATACCCAATAGTTTTTTCTTCTCCTCCTGCCACCAGTTCCGTTACTTTATATTCAACTATTTTCCCGGATTCTACTTCATCATCTTTATAAAGAATTCCCAAATAATTTGAAAAGTCAGGGCTTTCAAAAGTTTTTACCAATACATTGAGTAAAAGGATTCCTTTTAACTCTTCTTTTTTGACCTCCCTCATCAGCTTCACAAAAAAATCCAATTCTCTATCTTCCAATGATTTATCTGGAAGATTTTTCTTTACTGGGACTGAATTTAATTTTATCCACTCGGTTTGGCCAGCTTCTCTTCGGTATACATTGACCCCATAATTATAGACT
>DATCKK010000303.1:0-7738 GCA_036562325.1 Cytophagaceae bacterium
AGCCATACGTCTCAGGTGATTAGGCCCAAAATCATAATTAAAATAACCAACATAAACCGTCACTGAAGTGCCTTTATTTCTATTAAGCGGAGTATCCAAAAATCCTTCTACGGCCCATAAAAACATATCTGTATATTTTATGGAATCGGTTTGTCCCGGCCTTAAATGCCACATTGCTTCAGGCTGATAAATAAGGCCTCCGCCAATGTTTAACACCTTTTTTTTACCTAAATAATTTCCTGCCATATAAGGAGTAGTATGTGGCTCTTTTTCCCAGAACTGATACGCCAGATAGGTTTGATATTGTTTGGAGTGACGCTTACCTGCAAAAGTTGAATAAATACCAGGCATTGGATTAGCCCCATAATTAAACGCACTTGAGTTTACAGGAAAAGGATCACTTAATGATACTCTGTAATCTATTTTCCCAATCTGCCCTCTTGCATAAACACTTAACTTTCTTGAAAACAAATCTGTCTGATCTACAGTTGCCTGAGCAAAGACCGGAACATCCAAAGCTAATATAGTACCTATACTGGGTTGTGAAAACCTGGAAAGGCCATTGGCGATCGTCAACCCGGCACCTAACTTCAGTTGATTTTCATTACTTACTCTATACTCTCCTACTGCATCATGAAAGAAAGCTGCGACTTTCCTGTTTTCATATTGTGCTACACGGTTATAATTATTAAAGCCAAATTGAAAATAAACAAATGCTCTGTCCGTAATTTGCCCGAACATTTGCACTCGTGATCTTCTTAAACCTATATCAAATGTAGTCGGCGCATCTTCACCAAAAACCGTTGTCCCCGGATTACTTTCTACATACCTGACCCATGTTTGATTCAGAAAAGTTAATTGGAAATAATGGCTGCCGTCTTCGTTTAAATTAATTTTAATCGGCTTATCTTCTTTGGAAACTGCTACAGGTACAGTAGTCACAGAATCTGTTTGCGAGAAAGAAGAAATTGTAATGAATGATAGAAACACTAACCACAAAAATCGACTCATGAGCTTTTACTTTTAAGATTAATACTAACAAATCATTACGGCACTCAAAGATTATGCTAATAACCTGCAATATTAACCATTATTTTAATCCCTATATCCAAATATGTAAAAATACTATGCAAAACTAAGTACAATTCAATAAGTATTTACCCTCTTATTATTGACATTAAAACTACCATCTATAAAAACCAGGACAACAACAATATATAAATTACTCTATTGATTAATTTATCCGTAAGTCCTCTCCTTCCCTGATCTCCTCGGAAGCATCCTTCACTACAAGTTCTCCCGGATATAAATCTCCAAATACTTCTAACAACGTATCTACCTGAATTCCTTTTTTCACAGGAACCCATTTGGCTTTATTACCGACTGATTTGATAACAAAAACTTTTTCACTGGATGTTACTACGGAGTTGACAGGCACAAACAGTGTTTCAGTCGATCGTTTCAAAGGTAGTTGCACCTCGGCATACATTCCTGCTTTCAATTTATTATGACTATTCTCTACATCAAACTCCGTCATCATTACTCTGTTTTTTTCTACAATACTTTCAGCACTTCTTCCAAACACGGCCGTAAACCTTTGATCGGGAACAGAGTTTACTGTAAAAGTTACCTCAGCGGATTTACTCACCGTATTGGTATATTGCTCCGGAACAGCAATGGTTAATCTTAACTTACTATTATCCTCTAACACAAACATTGGCACACCTCCTGCTTCTCCTGCACCGATCAGGGCACCGGGACTAATATTACGTTCTATTATAGTTCCGTCAAAAGGTGCAATTATTTTAAGATAGTTAGCCATTTCCAATTGAGTTGCCAGGTTCGATTTAGCAGCTTCCAGATTTCCTTTCGCTGTTGCTGCATTAGCACTGTCGGCCACCATCTTTATCCGGGCCTGATCCAGTTCTATGGCCGCTACTGCTCCGGGTGTACTACTAGCTTTAAGCAAACGTTGGTAAGCGATTTTTGAAGACTCATAATTCGCCAATGCCTCATTTACCAATGCTTCCGAAGCAGCCACCTGCCCTCGTGCTTTCTCAAGTTCTGTTATTAACTCCGGTGCTTCCAGCAGCGCCAGTATCTGGCCCCTTTTAACCTTAGAACCTCTGTCTACTTTTACTTCTTTGACATATCCTTTTACCTTAGAGTAAATATTTACTTTATTCCAGGAGTATAGTTCTCCGGGAAGCCTAACAGGCTTTTCAGGCCGTAAACTCTTCACCTCAACGCCTTTTACAACAGGCGTTTCCGCCTTTAATTCTATCGGTTTCTCGGCTTTTTTACAAGCAGAAAAAGCAATTACAAGTACAGCAAAAGAGACTATATTTTGATAAATACTCATAGTATGGCTATTTAATTAACAACATAATTACTGCTTTCAGGATCTTCAGGGTCAAGCGAAACAGACCTCAAAGATGTCTTTTGTTGAAGAAGAATAAATATACCCGGAAGTATAAGTAATGAAGTTATGGTAGAAGCAATCAGCCCTCCGATTACCGCTTGTCCCAGAGGTGCTACCTGATCCCCTCCTTCTCCCATACCACTAGCCATAGGAAGCATACCTGCTATCATCGCTATACTCGTCATTAATATAGGACGAATACGATTCATGGATGCCACTATGGCTGCTTCTTTGGCATCTTTAAGCTGAAGGCGCGCATTTTCAGCATTGGTAACCAAGAGAATGGCATTGGCAACCGAAACCCCTACTGACATAATCAATCCCATATAGGACTGAAGATTCAAAGTAGCACCACAAATCAATAACATTACCAATGATCCGGCAATTACAGCCGGTATAGTAGAAAGGATCAGGAATGATAATTTAAAGGATTGAAAATTGGCCGTTAGTAACAAGAATATAATAACTATGGCAATCAATAAACCTGTTTGCAAACTACTCAACGTTTCATTCAATAAAGTTGTGAGTCCTTTCATTTGCACAACCATTCCTCTCGGAGGCGTTCCCGCATCATTTATTGCTTGTTGCACTGCCTTACCTGCTTCACCTAAATCGATATGATGAAGATTGGCGGTAATAGTTACAAGCCGGTTAGGCCCGGACCGGTCATATTGTCCTGGACCATTTACCATAGTAAAAGTAGCTACATCTCTTAACACCGGATACAATTGCCCGCTTACCAAAGGTATATTTCCCAAGTCTTCCAAAGATGCCATTTCTACTTCCGGTATTTGTACCTGTACCTGATAAGCAAGGCCTTTACCATAATCCATCCATAAGTTTTTATCCGTAAAACGGCTCGATGATGTCGCTGCTACCAATGACCTGGATATTTGATTAGAAGACAATCCTAATTGCCCAGCCCTTTCCCTGTCTATATTCACTTTTAAGTATGGATAAGACATAGGTTGTGCAATCTGAACATCTTTCAGAAATGATATTTTCTTTAAATTAGCAACTATTTTTTCTGCAAACTTTGCTGCTTCTTTAATATCGCTTGCTGCCACTACTATTTCAATAGGATTGGTGGCACCCTGACTCATAATCTTATCAACCAGTTCCATTGGTTCAAAAGATAGCTTGAGCTCTGGCAACTCCTTTTCAGCTCTTCTACGCAATCTTTCTTTCAGATCATCCATTGATCCGGATAGTTCTTTCAACGCCACCTGCATCACTGCTTCATGAGGGCCACTGTTAAATACAAATATGTTAGATGTTCCATAACTGGAAGGAACTGTCCCTACATAGGCAGAGCTGATAGCTACATTTTCAGGCCCAACTTCAGCCCCAATCAACTTAAGAAGTTTTAGTGTCAAACGTTCAGTTTGCTCCACCCTCGTTCCATCGACAGCTTTTATTCTTAACTGAAATTGCCTGCTATTACTCTTAGGCAATATATCTGTACCTATCAGCAAAAAGGATACTGCAATGACCAATAAGGCAATCACAAAATATATACTAACCCATAACTTTCTGCGCTTAATTACCCGCTCAAGGAAATGAAGGTATTTATTTTTAAACCGGTCAAATGCGGAGGGCTTATGCAACCCTGACTCTTCTTCTTTTTTTTCTTTCAACAACCAGTTACTTAATACAGGCACAAAAGTCTGTGAAAGAAGAAAGGAAGCAATCATCGCAAAGCCTACAGATAATGACAATGGAAGAAACAATGACCTTGGCACCCCGGACATAATGAAAGAAGGAGCAAACACCGCCAGTATAGAAATAAGAATAAGAAACTCCGGAAATATAATTTCTTTACATGCATCCCATATCGCTTTTCCTTTTGGCTTTCCATGCTCCAGATGCTGATGTATGTTCTCTATAGTTACTGTTGCCTGATCGACCAGAATACCAATCGACAAAGCAAGACCGCTTAATGTCATAATGTTAATGGTCTGACCAAACAAGTTAAGTAAAATAATGGCAGAAAGAATTGAAATAGGAATCGTCAGTACAACTATAATCACACTACGCCAGTCGCGCAGAAACAATAGCACCATTAAACCTGTAAGAATTGCTCCAAGTGTACCTTCCACTACCAGATTTTTCAATGCATTCAATACATAGCCCGACTGATCGAATTCATAAGAAATCTTTATGTCTTCCGGTAAAGCATTCTGAAGAGAAGGCAGGGCTGCCTTGATATTGTTTACTACTTCCAGAGTAGAAGCATCTGATTTTTTTACCACCGGTATATATACTGCCCGTTTTCCATTGATCAATGCATAACTTACTGTAATATCCGATGCATCCTCCACTGTACCTATATCCCTTATAAACACAGTAGGGCCTGACCCAACACGAATAGGAATATTCAGAAAATCTTCCGGCTTCGTGATAAGTGAATTAACAGGGGTCATCAGCATTTTATCTCCCATCCTTATGTTTCCGGCGGGCGATGGCTGATTATTGGCTATAATCGCATCAATAATTTCTTCAGGAGTAAGATGATAAGTTCTTACCAGTTTTGGATCAATCTTTACTACAATGGTTCGTTGATTACCTCCTAACGGTGGTGGACTCGAAACACCTGGAATGGTAGAGAACATAGCACGTATTCTCGAATTGGCCAGGTCTTGTATCTCTCCCAGCGAACTTGTCTTACTTTCAAAAACCAACTGGCCAATAGGAACCGAACTGGCATCGAACCGGATAACCTGCGGTGGTGTGGTACCTTCGGGCATGTAGGCCTTTGCCCTTGATACGTTATTGGCAACCTCACCCGCAGCCTGGGCCATGTCTGTACCCGGATAAAACTCCAGTTTCATCAGACATAATCCCTGAATAGTTTTAATATCTACATTTTTAATACCGGACACATACAAAAAATGGTCCCGGTATTTCGTCGCCATAAATGCATCCATCTCTTCCGGAGCCATACCTCCATATGTCTGGACTATATATATGGTAGGAAGATCAAGCTCAGGAAATATATCAACAGGGATACGAAAAAGTGAGAGTATTGAAAAAAACACAATACCCGCTACTACTACAATAACAGATATTGGTTTTCGCAAAGCTGACCTGATAATCTGAAACATATTCTATTAGCGTTTAATCTGATTAAGGAATATAGACAAATCTCCTGCAGCAGCTGCTTTCATAAGCAATGCTCTCCACGCATTGGAATAAGCAATATAGGTATCGGCCTCCGCTCTGTTCACCGTTACAAAACTCTGACTATACGTTGGGATATCTGTTAATCCACTTTCATATCTGGACTGTGCTTGTGCAAATGCTGACTGTGCAGCCGCTAATTGTACATGAGCCTGCTGTGCCTGTTGCAAGGAAACCTCAAATTGTACATCAGCTTCCTGTACTTCTCTGCTTTGCTGCAGCAGCTGATTTTCATATAAAAACCTAAACTTGTCTACCTGATATAATTGGCTTTTAAACTCATTACGGATTCGGAAGTAGCTGCTTACATTCCAGCGAAAGGCAACCCCCACCAAATAATTATATACCTGATATCTGACACCACTTACAAGGTCTGTACGATACGAACTATCTTCATTATAAATACCTGACCCTCTTGCCCAACCGGCTCCTAACAGGGATATAGAAGGGAAATAAGACCGCTTTATCGCTATACTTCTTGCATTGGCAAGACTTATGGTAGATTGATGAAACTTTAATATAGGCGAGTTTACTATACTTGAAGGATTGAATGTAACACTACGCGGCAACTCATTAAAAAAGCTCATACTATCTATACTTATTGTATCTTTTATTTCTCCCAGTAACTCTGTTAATCGATACATATAAGCTTTTTCATTTTTCTGGCTTTCCAGAAGAGCTAACTTAGCTCTTGCATATTCTGCATTGGCCAGAGAACTGTCTACTCCTGCTCTTAAACCTGCAGAAACAAGAGCCATTACTGTATTTCTAAAGTTTTCTGCCCGCTGAAGATTATACTCCTGCACTTCCCTAAGTTGCCGGCTTATAAGTAATAATAAATAGGTATCCGCTAAGCGAACCTGATATTGAAATAATTCATTTTCATAATCAGCCTGACTGTTATCTTTCTGAGCTTTGGCCACATCAATATTCGCTGACACTTTACCGAAATTTATTATTCTCCAATCCAACATAGCTGTAGTAAAGCTCCCAAAAGTAGGTTGATAAATATTCTCAGATCTTACTCCTCCCGAAGGAGAAATCGTTGTTCCCTCATAAGGAAAAAACGCTCCTTCCACATTGTTGCTCGTTGCATAGGTATACTGATGCCCAACAACTACATCAGGTATATAAGCATTTTTTACAGAACTGATTCTTCGGTTAAAACTTTGTACGTCGGCCAGCTTAGATTTCAGCAAAGGATAGTTTTGTTTACCTACTTCAAGCAATTCAAACAAATCGTACGTTTGCGCATAGGAACAGGAAAACAAAACCATCCCGAAAATGGTTATGAGACAACCTATTTTTATATTCTTTTGAAACATTTGATTTCCTGATTGCTTTGGTGTTCTAATGACCTTTATTATTTTTAACTTTCTTACCCCATTTAAAGTTATTTAAGGAAGTAACCCATGAAAGCTTTTATTTAATCAATAGAAACCCTAATTAATCCCGCCATTTTTCTAACAATTTCCCGTCTTCGCTGTAAATAGCCTCCCACTCGTCAAATAAAGTTTCCACCTCCACTTTGTAAGTAACAGAGTTTTCGGCTTGAATTTTCTCTGCACTGTCTATCCGATATCCTTTAAAATCATTTTTAATACTCGCTCTGACAACATCCGGAAGTTGAGATACCCGAATTTCCTGCTTATGCTTAAGCAACTTTCCTGTTGGATTAAACCAGGCTTTATGATCGTCTCCAAAAATATTTTCAAACTCCACTACATAATCCTCTCCTCTGATTTCCCATTCAACATCAAGCGCTTTAGGGAATAATTGCTTAAAACTGTTTAAAACAAGAGAAGGCACCTCTCTTTGGGGAATGTCCTGTGCATAAGAAAACTGCGCAAGAAACATTAATGACAGGAGCAACATATTTAGCTTTTTCATATCACCTATATATTTGATTATATATCAAAGAAAGGAAGTAATTCTGGAAAGAATTGGGATATTTAACCTTTCTACCAAAATTTTTATTTAAAAAATAAGAATAGAAGAATACCTGATTTGAAAGCTATTGCTAAAAAGAAGTTAGGCCCAAAATATGAGCCATTGCTATAATTAGGATTTATTAACAGTAAAACAATGTTCATTATTAAAGCTATAAAAAATAGTAAAACCATACAGGTCCGCAAT
>DATCKK010000408.1:0-3545 GCA_036562325.1 Cytophagaceae bacterium
ATTTTTGGAACCCTATATCACAAATTACAGATCCAACCAACTATCTTGTTGTAGTATTCATCCAAGACGAAAACACCAAAGAAATCTATCAAGCTGCCTATGCAGACATAGACCCGGCTATTCTTAGCCAGTTGCCCCCCCCTGCCGCACCTCTGGATGGTGGCAGAGCGGGTGAAGCCATTATCAACACCTTATCTCTATATCCTAACCCTACTAACGGCAACATTTATCTGGAATTTGATGATGTGCTTCCGGCAGGATATACCTGGCAGATATTGGATATGTATGGAAGAAAAATAGATGCCGGTGTTTTCGCTACAAGTGCCGATACCTATATCCTGTCTACTGAGGGATATCAGGAAGGCATGTATACACTACAAATAGGCAACAGAGATAGCGTACTTTTAACAAAAAAAGTATCGGTAATCAAATAAACAATAGAAAGAAAGCTATTTAAATAAGTAAAGTAAAAGCGGCACACTTTGGTATGCCGCTTTTACTTTTTTGGTTTACTTTTTGCCGCCTAAATTCTTACCTTTATAAATATATTTTATCGTTTTTATGAAAGACGACTTGCAAAAGAAAAGCCCGGAGTCATATAACAATATTAACAGCTTCTCTAACCATACCGATAGCCCGGAGTTAAAATCTTATCCGGCACATCCGGACACCCTGCGTCCTGTACAAATGAGCACGGAAGAGCCTGAAAGTACAGAAAGCCAAGGACATGTTATTCAAAAAAAGGATTCTGATACTAGTTCTACTCCTCCCAATGGAGTAAATTCAGCTACTAACCTTCCCCCTGCCCTTTCGACATTACCCCCGACTGAAAAGGGTGATGAAGAATTTGAAAAAGCCAGTTTACCGCCCTGGACACCATCCATGATTCCTAATACCGATAAAGACAACAATAAAGGGGAAGAAAAGGAGGAAAAAGAAAAAAGGGACGCAATTGATGTAATTCAAGATGGCAAGGACGCTGTTTTTAAAAACTCATACTCATTAGGTTTAGTCGAGAAAAAACTGAAGATAAAAGGTAAAGATGTAAAAGTAGCCTCCAAAATTACTTTACATAGAGGAACTCCCGTAGTTAAAGGTGGCATAAAGGGAAGGGAAGATGAAATTGGAGATTTGGCTAAACTGGAAGGCCCGAGTTCTGAAATTAGCTATGGACTACTCGACAAAAGCCTGAAGTATTCGGAAAAATTGTTATCAGGATCTATAGACGTCAGCCAGGCACTTCCGGACTTGGATGATGGATTTAAGATAGAGTTAAAAGGTGATCTTGGAAAAATAGACTTAAAAGACGGAAAACCTGATATCAAAATAGGGTCAATAGATTTAGCCGGTTCTTATGAAGTTAATAAAGACAATCTGAACACAAGTTACATTGGGCAGCAAATTGTTTCCAAACTTCCAACAGTCGCTCACTTGATTAAAGAAGGGTGGAAAGTTAAAGTAGAAATAAAAATTGAATTAGCTGTACTGACTCCTGATGATATCGCGAAAAGATTAAAAATCAACAAGCTTTTAGATGAACAACAAAAACTGTTAAAAGAAGCAGAAGAGCTGGAGAAGAAAGCAAAAGAACTAAAAGACACCTACAACAACAAGGAAAAAGAATTTGTTAAGAAAACCAGAGAGAAATTTGAAAAGTCGCGCAAAAACGCCAAAAAACAATGGACCAAAAAGCTGGAAGAAAAAGCGATTAAGAAGTTCAGAAATACTAAACATGCACAGGGGCTTAAAAAACAAATAGGAAAGACAACCTCCAAAGCCACACGTATAGCCAATCAGGCTAAAACTCTTGCCAAAGAAATAGATACAATAGCAAAGACTTTTAGTACCAAATGGGGGCAAATGATTGGCAAAAAAGCAATGCAGACAGCAAGATTTATCGCTACCAAAGTACTTTCAAGGTTACTTATTGCTCTTGCTATTATTGACACTATTATTACGGTTGCCAAATTAATAAAATACTTCAACCATCTTAAACTAAGCTTTGATGGAGAAGGCATTCCACTGGATGAAGCTCCATTACTGGGAGAAGTCCCTGATGAAGGTTCATCCCAAGGGTCAGGAGAATTTGAAGGGACATCCGATATTGAAAACAAATCCGGAAATGATTCCGGCAATATTGAAGATGACTTCTTCCCTGAAGATTTTGACATTGTTACTTCTGATCCCCTTACTAGTCAAGGGCAGGATGATCAAAGCGTCGCATCTGAGTCATCGTCTACAGATTCTGATTCAAAAGAAGAACAAAATACCTCTTCTATCCATCTAAGCAGTGACGCTTTGGAAAAACTTGCGGCTAAACCTGAAAACGTCCAGCTACTTTGGGATCTATTAACCGAATCAAGTGATACAGGTACTGTAGAAGATAAGCATCTGGAAGAATTCCTTAAAATAGTTCCTGAAGACATTGAAGAAGGTGAAGTATATATGCTTGCTGCATTAGCCGACTCAGAGGTAAAAGTTGATCCGGAAACAGCACTTAAGGTATTGAATAAAATGATCAACGAATACATTAAATATCCTAATGAAGACAAAGAAGAAATAAAGGAAAATTCAGAGGAAAAAGGCAAAGGTGATAAAACCAATACGGAAAACGAATCATCGGGCAACCATGAAAGCAGTCCGAAAGACACTGATGGCAACGAAACCGGAAATAGTAATACAGACATTTACAGTTATGAAACTGTATTGGTTAATACACCACCAGAAAATTTAACAGATAGCATTCCAGTTTCATTTAGCTTTGTAAGTGGTGACTATAAAAAAGATAATAAAATAAGTGTTATTATATACTTCCACACTAAACATGGAGTAATTCCTTCAAATAAAATTAACGCAAGCATTGTTAGTTATACGGACAAGGAAGTAATTATAAAACTACCTGAGACTGTAGTTGTTTACGCCAAAGATCAATTGGGGAATACCTTATATACTTGCTCTTTAGAAAAAGGAGACCAGAAAATAACCATTACTAATAATGAAAAATAATTATGTAACCTCTTTCATTCTTCTTATTTCACTTATAACCTGTAATGCCCAAAACTTCTCATTGGAGTATAAAAAAGAATTCCATAGCAACGGGCATAAGAAATGTGAATATTTTATAAGAAACAATAAAAAAGACAGTTCATATTTAGAATGGAATCAAAAAGGAGAGTTAGTTGTAAAAGGGTATTATAAAAATGGTCAAAAACATGGCTTATGGATATCATATGATTTAGGCTTGCCTAATCCAAATGATTCCGTAGTTGAAATATATAATTATGACACATTAGTAAGATATCATAAAATAATAGGTAACCCTTGGGACGGAGTGAAAAAATCAGAAGAGATTATTGTCTATGACAGCGGAAGTAGATACGACACTTTAAGAAACTGGTGGGACTATAATAAAAATATCCTCAATTGGGAGTTTACTTTAAAAAATAACAAAGTAAATGGAATAGCCAGATATTATTATGAAAATGGCCAACCCTGGAAAGAAACAGAAAGTTTTGAAGGGATGGATCATGGTAGAAGTATAGAAT
>DATCKK010000310.1:0-1818 GCA_036562325.1 Cytophagaceae bacterium
TGTATATCTTTAAATTTACCAATGTTGGTAATTGCGATTCAAATTTCTATTTTTGCCTTGTTTTAAACAAACTAATAATCATGAGAGAAATACAATTCCGAGAAGCGCTGAGAGAAGCAATGAGCGAAGAAATGAGGAGAGATGAAAGTGTTTTTTTAATGGGTGAGGAAGTAGCCGAGTATAACGGAGCATATAAAGTGAGCCAGGGAATGCTGAATGAGTTTGGTGCGAAAAGAGTTATAGATACTCCAATTGCTGAATTAGGTTTTGCAGGTATTGGAGTTGGAGCTGCTATGAATGGCTTAAGGCCAATTATAGAGTTTATGACTTTCAACTTTTCTCTGGTTGCCATTGACCAGGTAATTAACAGTGCTGCAAAAATGATGTCCATGTCAGGTGGACAATATTCCTGCCCTATCGTGTTCAGAGGCCCTACAGGTAACGCAGGACAATTAAGTTCTCAACATTCTCAAAACTTTGAAAACTGGTATGCTAACTGCCCGGGACTAAAAGTTGTAGTACCTTCTACTCCTTATGATGCCAAAGGGCTTTTAAAAACCTCTATCAGAGATAATGACCCTGTAATTTTCATGGAGTCCGAATTAATGTATGGAGATAGAGGAGGTGTGCCAGAGGGCGAGTATTTAATTCCTATTGGCGTTGCAGATGTAAAAAGAGAAGGAACCGATGTAACCGTTGTTTCTTTCGGAAAAATGATGAAAATAGCCTTGGCTGCTGCCGATGAAATGGCTAAACAGGGTATTTCAGTGGAAGTAATTGACCTAAGATCGGTAAGGCCAATTGACTATGCGGCAGTTGTTAATTCTGTAAAAAAGACTAACAGACTGGTAGTAGTAGAAGAAGCGTGGCCGCTGGCAAGTATATCTGCCGAAATTGCTTATCACGTTCAAAGATACGCTTTTGATTATCTTGATGCTCCTGTCGCAAGAGTAACCAGCAGAGATCTTCCTTTACCTTATGCACCAACTTTAATTGAAGAAATTCTGCCTAACGTGAAAAGAACCATTGAGGCAATAAATACCGTTACTTACCGATAAGTAAAAAATTCAATTAACCAACCAAAATAAAAAAGTCCCGTTTTTTGGGACTTTTTTATTTATACTCAATTTAACTTGTTAATTTCTATCTAAACATTCTGGACTTCAAGAAATTCTTCCCACCCATCTTATTCATACTCTTCATCATCTTTCTCATGTCTTCGAATTGCTTGATCAGGTTATTCACTTGTTGAATAGAGGTTCCGCTTCCTTCTGCAATTCTCCTTCTTCTGCTTCCATTAATGATCTCCGGAGACTCTCGCTCTTTAGGAGTCATGGCACGAATAATCGCCTCAATAGGCTTAAAAGCATTATCGTCAATTTCAATATCCTTCATCACTTTATTCATTCCGGGGAGCATACCTACCAAGTCTTTAATACTTCCCATTTTCTTGATTTGTTGAAGCTGTCCCAGGAAGTCATCGAAATTGAATTGATTTTTTCGAATCTTCTGATTAATCCGCTTTGCCTCTTCTTCATCAAATACCTGCTGTGCTCTTTCTACAAGGGAAATAACGTCCCCCATTCCTAGAATCCTTTGAGCCATCCTGTCGGGATAGAAAAGATCAATAGCATCCATCTTTTCGCCCGTACTGATGAACTTAATAGGCTTATCTACCACTGCCCTGATGGAAATTGCAGCTCCACCTCTGGTATCACCATCCAATTTGGTAAGCACTACCCCATCAAAATTGATGCGCTCATTGAAAGCCTTTGCTGTATTAACCGCATCCTGACCAGTCATAGAGTCAACCACAAA
>DATCKK010000312.1:0-1615 GCA_036562325.1 Cytophagaceae bacterium
CCCTTCTTCTGACACCATTTCTGACACATTATCTGTTAGGTTAAGAAAGCCTCTGCCTTTTTCTATCTTATTAATCCCCTTCAAATAATTTTCTTCACCATATTTTTTACAAATCCAATCCCATTCATCTTTTGTGGGCAATCTGTAAGATATCGTCTTGTTATATTTTTCACTAACTCTATCAGACCTCCAATTACAATAATCAACTGCTTGTTGATAGGAAACACCAATTACAGGATAATCTGCATACACACTATTATAATTTAGAACACCACCCGAATAGACAGTACTCCATATAGCTGAATCAAGTTGAGCTTGTAGAAAAATATCAGAGTTTTCACCGAACGAATTTTTCAGATATAAAAGGTACTCAACCCAATGTTTATTTAGTACTTCTGATTTATCAACATACAAGACATCATCATTAATCCTTACCTCAATCGTTCCAGGAGGAGTGAAACGAACTGAATAGGTGGCACTTATAGCAAAGAGGCCTAAAAAGACAGCTATTAGCATCCAATTTTTACGGTAGTCTCCATCTAATCGTGCCATCGTCTTCGATTCTTATGTGTCCACCAAAATATTGTCTTTGGGCAAGCTTTCTGTAATCAACATCTGAAAGATAATGAAGTTTCTTAATCATTTCAGCATTAGCACCACCTCTGTAGATACCCCATATTTTAAGTACTGTTATTACCTTTTGTACATCATCTATTCTTTCATCATTAGCACAAGGTAATCCAAAAAAGAACGAAAATTCTGCCTGACTTATTTCTTCGGCACTAAATGTAATGTCTTTTCCATCGAGATTTTCCACACTAAAATTGGATAAGTATCCTCTATAAGCGATTACATCGACATCCGGAGGTGTAATAACAATGCCTCCACTGCACGCTGCTCTAGCTGCATCTCTAGCATCACTTTTAGTAGGAGCAGAACCTCCCCCACTACCATCTTTACATTCCCACACCCACCAACCAGTTGATGAGCTTTTGTCTAAAGTATAATCTTTTGCCATAATCAAAAATTTTATAGCTTGTAAGAACACCAAGATAGTAATTTCATTTAAATTTGATGTCATTTTTTGACATACCCATATCCAACAAGGAATGACTAGCGAACAAAACCACTGGCTATAACCGCAAATAAGCGCAAGCAGGGTTATAGTGCTTCGTATGACAGGAAAGTGGAGTATAGGAAGTTTACTCTTCGTAGTATCTTTAGTGGGTAAACTCTCTGCCTGCGCCTATTTGCCAACCGTTATAGGGCATTTTACGACGCACAACCATAACATCTAGGTCTGAGTTTCAATTGGGCTTTACCGAGACGGAGATTCCCTATTTAAGTTGAGCATAGACTGAAAATTAGGAAGAGAAACAACAATACATTATTTTGAGAATCAGTACGAGGGCGAGGTACAGCGCTACCCTATTTTGTGTGACTTTTAAGCGAAAATCGGACAGAAAATAGAGCGTTAAGTTGACTAGAACAATTCAGA
The DNA here is from genome assembly GCA_036562325.1 of Cytophagaceae bacterium. Taxonomy (GTDB): domain Bacteria; phylum Bacteroidota; class Bacteroidia; order Cytophagales; family Cytophagaceae; genus DATCKK01. The sequence continues at coordinate 1,499 of DATCKK010000312.1, forward strand.
GTTAGCGGGTAGACGTCAAGATCGACAAACAGAAATAACGTTATAGAGTAAAGCCCAAAGACAACAGAGACGGAAGGTAAAACGGCCTATAACAACGGTTTTGCGTCATGGCGGTAA
>DATCKK010000316.1:0-3409 GCA_036562325.1 Cytophagaceae bacterium
ATCTGCTGAAGGCCTGATGTTTTCTCATTGTTATACCTTTTTTTGTTATTATTATTTTTTGAAAAGGGCTTTCTCGTTGTAAGCCCTTAACTGTTGCAAATTTATAATTTTTTGCCAATTTTAGAATCTGACAAAGTAGAGTTAATTTTTTTTTGTTTACTTTTTCTTCACGCAGATTAGCCTTGAAGCATTTTACTAAATTTGTAAATACTTTATCAAAACCGGAAAATAGGGGGTAGGCTGAATGGTAAAGATAATATCAGTAGTGATTACTTGCTTTGCTTCGAGGTACATAATATTTGGCTGATTGGAAAATGAAACTCTGTGAATATACTTAAATGAGAATCCTAATTTAACAATTGAGCTTATGAAGTTTTAAATTTGAACAACTAAACTTTAAGCTATAGCTATAAAAAAATAGGCCGATAGAAAATCCATCGACCTATTTGTGTTGATTAAAGCACTATTATTACCTGATAATTTCAACCCATTGTTTGATTAGTTTACCTCCCGGTATTAGCAACTCTACATAATAAACTCCGTCAGGTAAACCATCGCCATCCCAACTGTTGTCATAATTCTTATTGAAGTATACTCTGCTTCCCCACTTGTTGAATACCCTGAGTTCACTGTTCTTAGGCATCGCTATAATTTCAAATTTATCATTAATGTCATCGCCATTAGGGGTGAACAGGTTTGGCATAAAGAATGGAACGGTCACCTTCACCATTATGCTATATGGGCAATTATTGATATCTTTTATATATACTGTTTGATATCCTTTCGCAAATCCTCCAACAGTAATGGTGTCAGAGGTTTTCGGAGTATAACCTGCCGTGGTATCGGTACTATAGAAGTAAGGAGGGGTACCACCTTTCAGGTTAAATATTTGAGCTCCACCTACAGCCAAATATCGGTCAGACTCTATACTTAGTGCTTCCGCAGATATGGAGTCTGGTTGTCTTATATAGATATAAGGTAAATATATTGAGTCAGAGGTTAGGCTATCAATAGCTGACAGGTCCGGTAAATACGGACTTACCTTTACAGTAGATGTCATCCATCTGTTAGTTATGACAGATGCGGATAATATGGAATCATTTAACGGATAAGTAGTGAAGACAGAATCCGTTAATACTGAGTCTACTTTTTGTAATCCTGAGAATAATTTGGTTCTGCCATATAATTCTAAGTGGACATATTCACAATCCTGATCCTGAATATATAGAGTATATGGGCCTTCATTTAAGCCGCTAAAGGTATTTTCAGTTTGATAGTTTTTGCTAAGGCTATTATTAAAGTTTAAGCTATATTTATAATATGGTTGTCCTGTTAACGGATCAATGAAAGGATTTCCGCCGCTTATGGAATCAATTTCGATCATTCCATCGCTTAAACCATAACAAGAGACATTTTTAATCTTAACTGTAGCTTCCGGGCCTGGTTTTACGCCCACGATTACATTTCTAATACTGCCACAGCCGGTAGCATCTTTTATTGCTATGCTATATACTCCAGCAGTAAGGTTGTTAAATGTAGGTGTAGGACTAAAGTTGTTACCACCATCTTTACTGTATAAAAATGGAGGGACACCGCCTGAAGTAACTGTTAATGTGATGCTGCCATCTGCATTTTGGCAAGTAGCATCTGTTACAGTTTCTTTGAATGAAATTGGTAAAGGTTCATTAAGTTTGAAATTGTAGTTATACATACAGTTGTTGGCATCCACTATTAGGATTGTTTTCCAGTTGCCACCTGAAAGGTTGTCAAACTCAGGGAAAGATTTTGTTTCTGTTCCTAATATATAAGTATATGGTTTGGTGCCACCTGTAATACTGCTGGTGTCAAGCTTTATATATCCTGTATTAGCAGCATAGCAAGGAAGGTGTGCAATCGAATCTATTTTAATTGCAGCAGTATTTATACCTGAAGGTTGGGTAAGTATTACTGTTACAGAAGCTTCAGGGCAGCCTTTAGAATCTTTAGCGATAAATAGTAAAGTGTCTGCCGGTAGATTGGTGAATAAGGAATCAGTTTGTGAAATTCCCAAATTGGTCAGAGTAAATGTATATCCTGGATTTCCTCCTGTAACATTTAATTCAACTTCTCCATTATTAGCATTGAAGCAGGTGATATTTTTAGAGGACACCACCGATAATACCATAGAATCAGGTTGTGTAATGGTTACAGGGAAATCATATGGACAATTGTCTGCATCTGTGGCAGTAATTATATAATTCCCGGCAGTTAAATTAGTGAAAGTTCCGGATGCTTGTTGTGGCCCTCCATTTATAGAGAAGGTAAAGCCTGTATAACTGGAATCAAGAGTAAGTTGTGCAATTCCGTCTGCTGCACCAAAACAGGTGGCAGGTTGAATTTGAGTTGACGTTCCGGAAACGGTTTTCAATGTTATTGTCAGAGGAATGGAATCACTGATACATGCATTATTATCCATAAGTACTACATAAATAGTAGTATCAGAGTTTACGGAAGCAATATTGAATGTATTGCTACTGTGATAAATTGATCCTCCATCAAATGAATATGCATGGATTGCCGGAATTGAAGGTGCATTAAAGGATGCAGTTAGTGTAACGGCTTCTCCACGGCAAATTGAATCTTTGGATGTTGTTACGGTTCCGGTTGGTTTAGGATTAACAAATACAGTAACACTATCTGAATTGTAACATCCTGCATTATCAAATACGGTAAGGATATAGGTAGTGCTTACCAATGGATTGGCCAGTGGGGAAGAGATAGTTGAATCACTCAAACTACTTCCCGGACTCCAGAAGTAAGTTACTCCACCTGTACCATTTAATTTAGTGTTTGTTCCTTCACAGATAGTAACATCTGTACCTGCGTTTGCTACTGGTATTGGGTTAACAGTAATCGTAATATTATCAGTAGCTATACAACCGTTAGAGTCGGTTACTGTTACGGTGTAAGTTGTACTTGTTCCCGGGGTAGCGATTGGGTTAGGAACAGTTGCATCACTTAAAGTGCCGGCAGGAGACCAGCTGTAGGAAACCCCACCACTTGCGGAAAGTGTAATGCTTTCATTCATACATATGGTGGTATCATATCCTGCATTGGCTGTTGGTAAAGGATTTACTGTTATTACAACCTCATCAGAATGATTACATCCCCATGCATTTGTTACCATCACTGTATAGGTGGTAGTAGTAACAGGAGATGCTATCGGATTGGCAATAGTTGGGTCGCTTAAACCTGTTACAGGTAGCCAGTTATAGGTTCCCCCTCCGGTAGCAGAAAGCATGATATTATCTCCATAGCAAATGGAAGTATCCGCTCCGGCATTAGCCACGGGAAGAGGTACGACATTTACTCTTACACTGTCTACTCCGGTACAACCATTGATATCGGTAGCGGTTACGGTGTATACAGT
>DATCKK010000318.1:0-8068 GCA_036562325.1 Cytophagaceae bacterium
CCTATAAAAACATCCCAATGGAAGTAGAAACGAAAGTATATGTATCAAACAACCGCATATACTATTACTTCAGCGACCTGGCTCTGTTTAGCAAGATTTTTAGTAGCGGCGACGAAGCTCTTGCAGTAGAGATCGTGCAGGAAAACCAGTTCTTATGCAAAGAAATGAATGTCCTTCACCGTTCTTTCGCCTACGACGGATTACTATTCAGCCCTGTAAAAGTAAGTGACATTCTGAAAAAGAACGAAAAGAAAGATGCCAACGAAGTACTATTTCAGTTAGGGACTGTACCACCGGAAATAACAGGTAAATTTGATTGTAACTTACTACTTATCAAAAACCAGCAGGTGTGTGCACGGTTTGTGAGAACACCCATAGTAACACCTGCCCCGCAACTTATCGAAACCGTGTTGTTTACAGATACGGTAGCTAAATCAGAAATCACCAAAAGCAAAAACTTACGATTTACCATACCCTTTGAAAAAGACAAATTCGACTATTCAGCAAAGGATATAAAACCTATTTATGACTCACTGGAATTAAACAAATACAATATTAAACAAGCCACTGTTCTTGCTTATGCGTCCGTAGAGGGAAGTACAGAAAGAAACTTTGAACTTCAGAAAAAAAGAGCTCAAAGTATTATTAACGTTCTTCAAACTTTTCAGCTGGACACCATTAAAAAAGTGATCAGAACTTTTGAAAACTGGGATCAATTCAAAAGAGATATAAAGTACACCTCTCACAATTACTTAAACACTCTAAGTAAGGAAGAGGTAAAAGCAAAACTTCAGGATGAAAAGATTCTGAAGGACCTGGAGCCTATATTAAAAAATCATAGAAAAGCAGTTTTGTTTTTAAAGATTGTTGAAAAGATAGACCTTGCCAATAACAAAGAGGACCTGGTTCAATATTATGCCAATGCTCTTGCGGTAAAAGATGTAACTACTGCCACCACTTTACAAACGGCATTGATTAACGCGGTTATGGCGAACGAGATTGACCTTCTCGCCATTGACACTATTGACATTCCCAGGGTTAAAGAAAACGCGCAACTATTAAACAATAAGCAGATATTAAAATATTATCTGAAAAAAAACGAGAACCATATAGATTCCTTAGAAGCCTATTCTAAACTTGATCCATCAAACGTATTCATCAAATACAATATTCTTGATTTGAAACTTAAAAGCTGGAGAGACAGCTCTATTACTATTACTTCTCCTGAGCCGATAATTAAACAAATCAAAGCTTTATATAATACTAAAATAGATAAAAAGCTAATAAACAGACTATATGTAAATTACCATATATTGGTAGCCGATTTTTATAAGAACACAGGCAAATACAAATACAGTAATGATGCCGTTAACCTGGTAAAAAAATATTACCGAACGGTAGAAACTACCCCTCAGGATTTATACGCCCTGTCTACTTTCTTTGGGAATTACAAAAGAACGGAATGGGCCTTGGAAATCCTTTTCCCTATTATTCAAAATACTCCATCGGCTGAATACGACGAAGACATTCTCTTCTACTTCCTTTCTATTGCCCTTGGGAACATGGACTTATTTGACAGAAATGAAATGAACATTTACCTTCAACGAGCAAGAGAAATCGACCCTGTCAGATTCTGTCAACTCTATGGCGCCCCCGATTTAAGCTTCCAGTTGCTTAAAGATGAAGGCCTGAAAACGCTTTATTGCGAATCTTGTATATTAGACTCCACTTACTTTAAAGAGCACAAATAATACTATTCTAATTCTGTAGTAGATCTTCTAAATCTACAGTTGTAATAAGACAAAAAAATAAGAGCTGCTTTGGTTAAAAGCAGCTCTTATTTTTTATTAAGCTAAGCTTATTATTGTTTGCTTACAGAAGGATCATAATATTTCATTGCTTCCGGCAGGTATTTCTTTATGTTCTCCACCCGTTTGTCATATCCAGGGTGAGTAGACAGGAAGTCCGGAGTAGATCCACCGCCCCCTGCTGCCTCATTCATTCTGGGCCAAAACTCCAGCGCAGTGCGAGGGTCATATCCTGCCATTGCCATGAAGATTAGCCCCAACCGATCTGCTTCTGCTTCCTGCAGCCTGCTGAAAGGCAGCAGCACGCCTACTGTCGCTCCGGCACCATAAGCCCCCATAAACAATGCCCTTGTTTGCTCCGGTTTATCTCTTAATGCCACAGACAGCGCCATTCCGCCTAACTGGGCAGACAATGCCTGGCTCATTCGCTCATTTCCATGCTTCGCGATAGCATGTGCCACCTCATGCCCCAATACCACCGCCAAACCGGCTTCATTCTGTGCCACCGGTAAAATACCTGTATACACCACCACCTTACCTCCCGGCATAGCCCATGCATTGATCGATTTATCTTCTACCAGATTAAACTCCCACTTATAATCTTTAATTTGCTTTTGTAAACCCTCCAAATACATAAACTTTTCTACCGCACGTTGAATATCACCACCTACTTTTTTCACCATAGCCACCTGTGATTGGTTACCGGAAAGCTGATTAGTCTGAATAAATTCATTATACTGTTGGAATGCCATTTCCTGAACCATGTTATCTGGTAAAATATCGAGCTGCTTCCTTCCTGTTACTGGCACTTTACTACAGGCAAGCAGGATATTCAGACTTGCAAAAACCAACAATATTTTTTTCATATTCTAATCGTTATTAATGTTCCCTATTATAACCATTAACCCAATCACAGTTTTTTAACTAAACCGGGGGCAACTCTCATTTGTTTTTTTAAATTCGCACCTTAAATAAATACAAACCTGTCCTATACAACGGTTTGAATTATTGCGAAAGTATTAGCTCAAGCTTAATTATTTAAACTCAAATATACATGAAAATCCTTGCGATCGGGAGAAATTACGCAGACCACGTTAAAGAACTGGCTAACCAACTACCTGAAGAACCTGTTATTTTCAGCAAACCCGACACAGCGCTATTAAAGAAAAACGCTCCGTTTTATTATCCTGATTTTAGCAACAATATCCATTACGAAGTAGAGTTAATCATAAAGATAGCCCGGGAAGGTAAAAATATAGAGGAAAGATTTGCCCACAAATATTATAATGAAATAGGTATTGGAATTGATTTCACAGCCAGAGACCTTCAGGATAAAGCCAAAGAGAAAGGCCTCCCCTGGACGCTTGCCAAAGGATTTAACGGATCAGCTCCTATATCTGAATTTATTCCTGTTACGGAGTTTGCAGATATTAACAATATCAATTTCAGCCTTAAGGTAAACGGTGAAATCAGGCAGTCCGGCAATAGCGGGAACATGATTCACAACATAAACTCAATCATTTCCTATATATCAAAGTTTATAACCTTAAAGAATGGCGATATCATTTTCACAGGTACCCCTTCCGGTGTTGGCCCAATAAAAATCGGCGACCTTCTTGAAGCTTATATAGAAGATCGTAAAATGCTAGAATGTGAAATCAAATAAACCTAACCCCAACATGATTAACTCACTTAAAATAAACCTTTTAAGCTTTATAGTATCCATAGTAGCAACTTCTGTAATAGCTCAGGAATACCCTAAAGGTTATTTTATGTTTCCCATTAAACCCGGACAGGTCAACTATTTATCCGGAAGCATGGGAGAGTTGAGATCAAGTCATTTTCATGCGGGCATTGACATTAAAACCGACCAGCGGACAGGACTTCCGGTTTATGCCGCCGCAGATGGGTATGTTTCCAGAATCAAAGTATCCAGTTTCGGCTACGGCAATGTGTTGTACATCACCCATCCGAATAAACTTGTTACTGTATATGCTCATTTGGAGGAGTTTGGTGAAGAAATAAAAAAATATGTCTTACAGGAGCAATACCGGCAAAAAAGCTTTAACATAGAGTTACTCCCAGCACCGGACATGTTTCAGGTCCAAAAAGGACAGATAATCGCCAAATCCGGGAATAGCGGGAGTTCCGGCGGCCCTCATTTGCATTTTGAAATAAGAGATGAAAAGGAAAATGTACTTCATCCCTTACTATTTGGATTTACTGAAATCAAAGACAATATACCACCGGTAGTACAGAAGGTAGCCTTAACAACATTCAACCCCCATTCAAGAATTAATCAGCAATACGGAAGATTTGAGTATTCGCTTAACATAGCAGGCAATAAATACAGTGTACCCAATACGATAGAAGCTTTTGGCCAAATTGGAATTGAAGTAATGGGATACGACAAAATGAACGGTACTCATAACAAATATGGCATAAGCTGTATAGAAGTAAAGGTCAACAACGAAGAAGTGTACTACCATAAGCTACATTCATTTAGCTTCGCTGAGACCAAGTGCATCAACTCTCACATTAACTACGAAACGTATGTCAATCAAAAAGAACGTTTTGAAAAATGCTACATCGATGATTGCAATCGCCTGAGTTCCTATAAAAGAAATATTGGTGACGGGAAAATAAGTATTCCTGACTCAGGTTTGCACCACGTCGAAATCAGAGTATATGATATATTTAACAATGTATCTACTATCCAACTAAAAATAAAGGGGGTAAAACCTGTCGAAAAACCAGTGCTTACTATCCCTCTGAAAGAAGGTTATCGGATTTCCGAAAACACACTGATAATGATTTATAAAAGTCCTGCAAGCGACTCTGCACAATTAATGGTCAATAATCAACTGCACCTGTTATCTCCCTCCTATTCAGCCAACGGATATAACGTATTTCTATACGATTTAAGGAAAGGACTTCCCAGATTGGTAAAGATCCAGGACCGAACAGAAGAGTTTAACTTTGCCACTATTGTCCCCCCTAAAAGGGATATAATCGTAAAGTATGAAGACCTGCGTATAAAGTTTGCAGACACCACGCTTTTTGACACACTCTATTTACAGTTAAAGACAGGTAAAACCCCCGATGGTAAAAAATATTTCGAAGTTGGTAGTGAACACACTCCGCTGTTCGCACCGGTAGAAATTCACTACTACCCCACCGACTTAAGCGATACACTTCATTACAGAGCCTATTTCATGAGCGGTTCGAAACCCACGTTTATAGGTGGCAACTGGGAAAAAGATCATTTTAAATTCCATTCAAAGTTCCTGGGTAAATTTATTCTGGAGAAGGATACCATAGGCCCGGAAGTAAAATATCTTGGGGTGAAGGGAAATAGTGTGAAATTTAATATATTTGATAAAAATTCCGACATAGACTCTTTTACAGCTACTTTGAACGGAAACTGGATTTTGATGAATTATGATCACAAAACCAAAGCACTCTGGTCTGAAGTACCAGATAATACCACTCCGTTAAAAGGCAATTTCAGGTTAGAGGTAAAAGATGCTTCCGGAAATATTACTGTTTTTGAAACTGTAATTCCATGAATTTGAAAGTAGGTGACAAAGCGCCTGATTTTACCGGAAAAGATCAAAACGGGAACACAGTTAAGTTGAAAGACTTTAAGGGCATAAAAGTAGTGCTCTACTTTTATCCCAAAGACAATACCCCCGGTTGTACAGCTCAGGCATGTGACCTGAGAGATAATTATGCGCTGTTAATGAAAAACAACTATCAGGTAATCGGAGTGAGCGGAGATGATGAAAAATCTCACAAAAAATTTGCTGATAAATTCAACTTGCCATTTCCCCTGATAGCTGACCCTGATAAAAAAATCAATGAATTATATGGCGTGTGGAGAGAAAAGTCCATGTATGGCAGAACCTACATGGGTACGGTAAGAACAACATTCATCATTGATGAAAAAGGAGTTATATCCGAAATTATTGAAAAAGTAAAAACCAAAGATCATACAAGTCAGATTTTGAAGTAGTTGGTAAGTTTCAGAGGTTAGCTGGTAATTAATTACTGACTTTCCAAAGCACATGAACTACTTAATTTAATGCTTTAAGACTAAAAAGACTCAATACTTATTAAAATACAATGGCAGAAAACGTTGACTTTGACAAATTAAACAAAATTGCTTCGCAGGTAAGAAGAGACATCGTGCGTATGGTTCACTGCTGTGCTTCCGGACACCCCGGAGGATCACTTGGATGTACAGATTATCTGGTATTACTGTACTTTCATGTAATGAAGCACAATCCACAGAAGTTTGACATGGACGGCAAAGGAGAAGATTTATTTTTCCTTTCCAATGGACATATTTCTCCCCTTTGGTATAGTGTTTTAGCACGAGCTGGATACTTTGACGTAAAAGAATTAGGGACCTTCCGAAAAATCAATTCCAGACTTCAAGGACACCCTACCACAGAAGAAGGGCTTCCCGGAGTAAGAGTAGCCTCTGGCTCTCTGGGACAAGGACTCTCTGTAGCTATAGGAGCTGCCCAAACCAAAAAACTAAACAAGGATGACCGACAAGTATTTGTCCTAATGGGAGATGGAGAGCAACAAGAAGGACAAATATGGGAAGCTGCAATGTATGCTGCCCACCACAAAGTTGATAATCTAATTGCTGCCATTGACTATAACGGCCAACAAATAGATGGACCGGTAGAACAGGTAATGTCTCTGGGAGATTTAGGCGCTAAATACAAAGCCTTCGGTTGGGAAGTAGTAGACGTAGAAAAAGGCAATGACATCAAAGCGCTTTATGAAGGCGTTAAAAAAGCTCAAAGCCTTTCCGGAAAAGGAAAACCAGTAGTACTCCTGCTAAAAACCGAAATGGGATACGGAGTAGATTTCATGATGGGGTCTCACAAATGGCACGGAGTAGCTCCAAATGACGAGCAATGCCAGGCAGCTCTTGCTCAATTAGAAGAAACACTGGGTGACTATTAATACCCGATATCAAGTTTCAAAAACAATATAAGTTAAATTTAATTTTAACTTATATTGTCAAATTATAACCAATTGTAACATAGGACGAATAGGTATACATAGTAAACTATTAGTACTAGTCATTTTTCTTATGTCTCCCTTTTGGGGAATCGGACAACAGAAAAATGAAGTCAAAACTACCCGGATCCTTTTTATTTTGGATGCCTCCGGAAGTATGACAGACAAATGGGAATCCAAAACCAGGATGGCGGTAGCCAAAGAAGTTCTTTCTCAATTTGTAGACTCCCTGAAAAATGTACCCAACCTTGAACTGGGCCTGCGGGTGTATGGCCATGAATGGGACAAAAGGTACAACAACTGCAAGGATACTAAGCTGGAAGTAAAATTTGCCCGGGGCAACCATGAAAATATCAAAAACCGGATCAAGTCGATTGAACCTAAAGGGGTAACTTTAATAAGCTATTCCCTATTACAGGCTGCCAACGATTTTCCGGAAGATAAGAATACCCGAAACGTAATCATATTACTTACCGATGGTATTGAAGCTTGTGGAGGCGATCCCTGCGCGTTGTCTTTGTCTTTACAGAAAAAAAGAATATTCCTAAAGCCCTTTATTATAGGCATGGGAGCAGATCCGGACTTCGAAAAAGCTTTCGGATGCATGGGTCAATATTTCGATGCGCCGGATGTAAGCACCTTCAAATCTGTGATGGGAAAAATTCTCAAACAGACATTATCTGAAACCAGCGTCATTGTCAACCTTTTGGATGATAAAAATAAGCCTACCGAAACGGATGTCAATATGACCTTTTTCAATAGTGTAACCGGCGAAGCAGAATACGATTTTGTTCACTTTCTGGATGGTAACGGAAAGCCCGATAAACTTAAGATAGACGCCATACTTAGTTATAATCTGGTTGTACATACTATCCCGAAAACGGTAAAGACCAACATATTCCTTGAAGGAGGAAAGGAAAATATTATAAATGTTAAAACCCCTCAGGGCACGTTGCTAATTAAAGACAACTACAAGGAGTACAATTACCAGTTAAAAGCAATCATCAGGGAAGATGGCAAGCAGGAAACCCTGCACATACAAAATGCGGGGACCAAAGAGAAATATCTGACCGGCAAATACGATATCGAAATACTTACTTTGCCGAGAATCTACCTGAATGATGTAAAAATCGAGCAGGGTAAAACTACTACCGTTTCCATAGCCCCTCCTGGAGTATTAAGTATAAGCGAAAGTGTGGCAGGATTCGGAAGTATCTATG
>DATCKK010000321.1:0-9748 GCA_036562325.1 Cytophagaceae bacterium
AGATACAATCATAGTAATAGATACATTGAAACGTAAGAAGAAATAAGGAAGTGGAATAGATAATTCATCATTCAATACTAAGATTATCTATCATGTATTTATTAATAGATTTTTAAGTCATCAAATCTTTAAATCTTCTGCCGATAGCTTGAATAAACATACTCGGGCAAATCTTCCCGCGATGTAGGTGGTGCCGGTTACTGCCATCCCTCCGTCTGAAGTACCGGTAAATCCTGCCATTTCATAAGGATTGGTATAACCAAGATTTTTGGTGGCTATAAGTTGTCCGCTAGTTGCATCGTAAAAAAGTAAAAGTATTTGTTTGCTTTTAGTTTCACTACCAAATACTATACAGGATCTTCCGTTAATCTCCAATTTCCTGGCAATCATTTTAGCATTGTCCGGAAGTTCCAGAATAATATTTCCCTGAATATCATTGCTGCTGGAAATAGCACCGCCATTGGTATTAATAGCAGTAACAGGTGAAATAAAGTTTTTACCATAAGCATACCTGGATAATGCAAACGTGTTTCCTGATATAAATGTCATGGAGCTTAAACATCTTTCATCTCTGTACCCCTGCAATACAGCCGGCATTGCTTTTTCATCCTTACTGAAATCTATTATAAGAGTAGAAAGTGTATAATTATAGAATCCATTAATGAAAAAACGATTGTTGTCAATACTTCCGCAGAAAAAGGGTAGGTGCTTACCGGTTCCTGTTAAGTGATCGATAACCGGTTCTTCAATATCAAAATCTCCGAATCCTATATCATAACTTCTTTGATCTGTAATATCTCCGGCGATAGTAAATCTGGTAAATACCGTTTTCAGATCGTCTCTGTTATAGGATAATAATGCCAGGCCTTGCTGGTTATCTTTACATGCAGCCAGAGGATATATAACCGACGACTCGCTTATAGTCCTTACTTCTCCTGATTCGTTTACAGACATTAGTATGGAGTTTAATGTAAGGCTATTCATACAGAAAAAATAAAACTCATTTCCAATCGCTATCAACTCTTTTACCGGGTTAACGAAATCGGTACTTAATTCCTGATGCGTTACAAACTGGCCTTCCTTATCTACTTTCATAAGATACACGCCAAAGAAAGGGGAGGTGTTAATTCTTCTTGCTCCCAAAATTATAAAGCCCCCATCGCTGGTTTGTTGTATGTCATAAGGTATATAGCTTTCAGAAAAGTTTTCATTGTTGTATATTTTAACATAAGTCTCCGGCTTTACCTCTTTATTGTCCTTTATGTCGCAGGAAAATAGCAGTAAGGCGAGAAGAACTATGATGCTAATACTTGTGCGGTTAATAATTTTCATACGATAGATATCTTATCTAGTCTGCTGCTTTATAGTATTTAGTAATAAGAAATCGCATTGGGAACAGTACACCGAAGTTAAATGACAGGTTGCGTAATTTTATATCATCCATAGCATCTCCTGACCCGGCCAGCCTGTTGTCGGTGAATCTGTTTTTGGTATTAGTTATATTGTGTGTGCCAAAACGGTAGTTAATGTCTGCTATCAGTTTCAGGTTGCCAAGGTTATAACTCACGCCCGCACCCCCTATAAATCCTATGGAAGATTTAATAAATAAATCTCTGGCACCCATACTTATATTCCCTGAATTAAAAACATATCCGCCGGAGGCCTGGTCGTACCCTGTTATGTTAACCGATTTGTTCGCATTGATAAGTGTGCCATAATAAAATCCTGCCTGAATAAAAGGTTTGATTTTTCTTTTGATAATATCATATTTAAGGAATATTGGAAATTCAAGATATTCCAGATGATGGTCCTGTTCAAAGTTCAGATTTAAATAATTGTTCGTGCTGTCTTCTTTCCATTCGTAGCTGTTGCGGTAAACGAAGCGTTGCCGGCGATAGTTAGGTTGAAAGCTGGCTGAAATATTTTTGTATACAAAGGTTACTTCCATACCTGCTACTGCTCCTGACCGGTTGAAGTTTTGATAGGATTTGTGATAATCATTGTTGTTATCAGTGGAACTGAAAACAGAATATCGTTCGTCAGGTACTGCCTTTGTTAAATTTAATCCGGTACGTATACCAATCCACCATTGCTTGCTCATGAAGGCTTCATCGGCAAAGGCCGGTTTCTTTACTTTATAGTTGGGCCTTTGAGCATAACCTATAGACAGATTTGTAATCGCTAACAGAAGAATAATATAAAAGGGTTTGCTATTGCACATACGTTATCTGACGATGATCAACTTTTTAGTGTCTTTAAGTATACCAGCTTTTATTTCATAAAAATAAGTTCCGGTTTTAAGGTCCCGCAAATCAGCTAATATACTATGTTCTCCCATTGACCTCGGTTCGTTTAATATCCGCTTTACTATTTTACCATGAGCATTTAATATATTTAATTCTACATGCACATTGTTATTAATAAAAAAGGAGAAAGTTGTTTCATTAATAGCAGGGTTAGGATAGCAGCTATTCATACGAAATCTTCTTTCCATAAACTCATTGATACCTGCTACAGAAGTAGAGATTAATGGTAAGGTGGTTCCTCTTCCCTGATAATCTCCCCAGAATATTCCGAACTCGGCATCTACTTTGGCCGGATCTACGCAAAACCATTCTTTTAAAATGGTAGCATATAACTGGCGATAGTCGTACTGCATTTCCACATTGTCTTTCATAAGGTCGGGGTTATTACCAAGTACTCCGGGATTTACATATTTACCAAATATCATTGCAGGAGCGCCCACTCCATGATCCGTGCCATAACTGGCGTTGGAGTGAACTCTCCTTCCAAACTCGGAAGTAGTAATAGTTAATACACGATCTTCCAAACCTCTTGCCTTAAGGTCTTTGTGAAATGCATTCATAGCGGCAGAGATGTGATATAGCAATGCCGCATGATTCCCCATAGAGGTGTCATAGTCTTCTACTTGTTCCGCGTGGGTATCAAAACCACCTATTTTTACCAGGAACACTTTGGTTTTACAACCTCCGCTTAACAGGTTAGCTATTATTTTCAACGGCCCTGCTATTGGATTGTTTAATACAGATTTTGGAGCATTTAGCGGATAAGTGGTAGGATAAGTAATACCCGGATCAAACTTCTTCCCTTCATTGTATACTTCTATCAGCCGGTCGTCGTATTGATCTGTCTTTTGTTCCAGGCTAAGTATCCAATCCATTTCTTTCCCATAAGGCGAATTGGCAAGGCTTTCAGGGGGAACACCTCTTGGATCAAGGCCTTCTATGTCTTCAAATCCGGGAAGAGAGTTCACCAGATCAAAGAATTGTTGTGGATTGTCAATGGAGATAGAAGTAGATATATTGTCACCCTGATGAAAGATTAAAGAAACATCATTCCCAAACTCCAGTGCCAATGGGTCTGGCATGTTGGTGTTTGGAAAATCATCCGGATAGGAAAGAGGTGCATAATGATCTTTAAGATATCTGCCTATCCATCCTGAGTTTATATAATCTCCGGCACCTCCACCCATGAAGAATATATCTCTGGAACGGAAGTGAGAGCCATTATGGTTTTCATAGGATACTCCCTGAACCAGCGATACTTTCCCCTGGTCGTATAAATCTTTGACACCGGTCATATCGGGATGAAGCCCTACCTGTTGGGCTTCCGGGAGAGTACTGTCCAATATTTTCATTCCTCTTGGCCCACTTTCAGCGATAGCAATATTGGGTCTTCTGTTGTAATACAGGTTATAATGACTGGCAGCGGGAATAATCATATTTAATCCATCGTTTCCACCGTGTAACTGAAGGATGATTAACACCCGGTCGTTATTGCATAGTGCTGCGAGCTTTTGAAGAGGCGCTGCGTTGGACATAGTATTAAAGAGGATACCATCCAGTGTAAACGGAATAGCGCCAAGTACTGGAAGTCGTTTCAGAAAGTCTCTTCTTCTCATCTTAGTGGGTGTTAGGATTTAAAATAATTGATATTCCGGTGACTGTAACATGGCATTTATCAGATCCTGCAACATGCCTCTTGCATCGGTTTTACTATCGGGAATAGTATCTGCATTTGCCCAGCTGAATTGCCAAAATAGTAATGGCTCTTGAGGTATAACGGTACCAATGTAAAAGAATCGTGATTTGAAATAGCTAAGCCTTTCAGTTGTGATTTCAGTGTTTTCGTCGGACATGGGTAATAGATACGAAGCCAGTTCACGAATCAGTAAATCGGGGTCATTGGCAGATCCGGAGAAGTTATTTCTTATGTATTCGAACAGGTCTATATTGATTCCCATGGGACTTTCTGTGGTCATGATGTTGTGGATAAACTCGTACCTCCTTGTCAGGGAGTTGGCCGAAATCCAGTTCCTGTTAAATAATGGATATTGGAAATAGGCATCATAACCTGCGACATCAAAAGGATTCAGGAAGTTCATTCCCTGCATTTCCATCATGTCCAGTAGTTTTTCCGTTTTGTTATAAAACTCTGTATAGTTGGTGGTATAGTCAGGTAATTCATATTCAAAGAAGGCAAGCGTTTGCGCAACAAGATCCAGAGGAGATTTTATGATAGCTCCTCTCTGGTCGTCTATAACCGAACTCGTGCCGGCATCATAAAAGTGGGTAGAAGTTAACAGTTCTTTTATCAGTGGTTCTATTTTATAGTTGTTGGCCCGCAAGGAGGTTGCCATCTCGGTGATAATTGAGGATTCGACCTGAGGAGTGATATCGTGATATACATAGAACCGATAGATTTTTCTGCATATATGACGAGCTGTTTCTTCCTGTTCAAATATCATTTCTATCAATTGGTCCAGTTCATCCAATACGCTTGCTTCCGTGGGCTGTCCTGCTTGCAATAAAGAGGGATCAGGGGATATAACTTTATTATCGAAACGAAAACTGAACTGCTTGTTGGAGTTGTCGTGAAAGTTCGCTACCTGGCTGGCATTAAGTTTTATTTTGCCGGTAGGTATATTGGTATCCGGGTCTAAGGTAGTAAAGGTATCGTCTATGCCATAACCTGAAAGAATTTTGGCCGCAGACTGAACATCCTGTTCCGTGAAGTATCCGTAGTCGCCTTCGCCGGTACTGTCCGGTATCTGTCCTGGTAGTCCCTTACCGATAGTGAATAATTCGAAAAGCTCCCTCGCATAGTTTTCGTTGGGTTTTCCTTTTACATTCAACCTGCCATCCAGCAAAATGATCATGGCATTGTCGCGTGATATTTTTTTGGCAAGGTCTTTAATATTTAAATAAGGCTCCGGCCCTCCATCCAGTGCATACTTTCTTAACAAAACATTTTGATAATATGAAGCTCTGCTGTTTCCCACTACTTCCATAATAGTGGTATAATGGGTATGTAAAAAGAAAGCAATTTTTTCACGTGTGGCGAAGGCCAGCTTATCCGAAGCAGAAACCCCTGCTCCTAATATAACTCCGAGAGCCCACTTACGAACACATCCCTGTAATACAGGGTCGCCGCTGTTGGCGGTGGTTGAAGGAATATCCACCCACGTAACACCGGTCTTAGGGTCTACAGGTGGTGCCGGCTCTGGGGTGGCTCGAAACAGGATATCGATCGCCTGAGTGGGAGTAAGGCCCGCAATGCTGTCAATTGCTGCTTTGGAAACTGCAAATGTGGCCCTTCTTAGTAAATGGGCTGCATGCTTTTTTCCAAGTACTCCTGTGTATGGTGTTAGGGGCATAATTGTAGGCTCTTTTGTTGTACATGCTTTAAAAAATAAATTAAAGTATGTTTCTGATTATGAATAAGTAATCCATTGCAGGATAACTCTGTTAATTTAATTTTTTCCATAGCTTTCCTAAGTTAAGGAAAATTAAGAAAATCGGAAATGTTATTTTATAAATATTTTTTTGGATTCTATTAGATGGGATATAGAGGGGATTTGAATCAAATTTCAGGTTTTGTTCTACCTTTGTACACACAACTAACTTTTTATAAATAACTTTTATTGATTAATATGAAAAAATCGATTTATCTATTTTTAATTCTTATCCTATCGTCGTGTTCTACAAGTATAAGTACTCCCAGGGTTTTGTTGCTACAATAATTATTCAATTTTAAACCCGATCACCAGGATGTCGTCAATTTGTTTATGAACATCCGATTTCCAATCTTCAATCGTCTGATCCAGAATTTTTCTTTGCTTCTGCATGGGTTCCTGATGAATTTGCAATAATAGTTGTTTGAAGCGGCTGTACATAAACTTCCTGCCTTCATTGCCTCCGAACTGATCTGCATAGCCGTCGGAAAAAAGATAAAAGGTAGTAGGGCCAACTATTGGGATGATGTGATTAGTGAAAACTCTTTCCTGTTCCTTTCCTCCGATAGGATGAGAGTCCCCTTTAATATGGGTGAGTTCGCCGTTTTGAATATAATAAATGGGATTTTTTGCACCGGAAAACTGGACCGTTTTATTTGTTTTACTTACCCGGCAGATGGCTATGTCCATTCCGTCTTTATTGTCTGTGGTATCCTGTTTTAATGCGGCTCTTATCCCTTTATGTAGTTCTTGTAAAATGAGATGAGTATCTTTTATTCCCCGCTTCGTGATTTCATTTAATAAATTAAAACCAATCATTGACATCAATGCGCCGGGTACACCATGTCCTGTACAATCACTGGCAGTGATTATAAAGTCATCATCATTGCCTAATAGGTTAACATCCTGATAACTTTCGTTGTTGGTATCTGTGTCAGGAGCTGCGAACCAGTAAAAATCGCCACTTACAATATCACGTGGTTTAAAAAGAATAAACGACTCCGGTAAATGAGCCATCAGGCTATCGGCAGGAGGAAGCATTGCTTTCTGAATTCGCTGAGCGTAATTGATACTGCTGGTGATTTTATTATTCTGATCTTTTATTTTTTCAAAGGCTTTTTCAAGTTCAATACTTTTTGCTTTTATCTCTTCTGCCTGGATTTTTAACAACTGGTGATCTCTGATCTTTCTGCGATAGCTGATAATAAAATAAATTCCGAAAATCACTACCAATACGGAAAAGCCGATCATGACCAACATTTTGAAACGTTGGTTTTCTAAAGCAGCCTGTTGGTCTTTAATGGTTAATTCTTTTAATTTTTTTTCCTGATTCAATAATTCAATTTGAAGTGTTCTTTCTCTGTTTAGCTTTTCTGCTTCATGCAAACTGTCTTCGGTGGATTTCCTTCTTTCGCGTTCTTGTATAAGTTCAAGTTCTTTGATAAGCCGGGCTTTTTCGGATTCACGGTTTTTATTTTCCATTCTTTCCAGTTCCAGTTTTGCCTGTACTTCTTTTAATAAATAGGCTTCTTTTTGAATTTGTTTATCAATAATGGAAGCATAGTTATAGCAGTCAATAGATCGCTGCATGTTACCTGTTTTTTCATAATTCTGTCCAAGGAGTTGATATACAATTCGTATGATTTTTGAATCACTGAATTCCTTGGCAATGGATAATGCCTCTTCCAGTGATTTTATGGCATCATCGTATTTTTCAAAGCTGTTCATAACCATTGCCTGGTTCAACAGCTCGCTTACTATACCGTCATTATCATTGATTAATTTTTTGAGTAGAATACTTTTCTCAAAGTAAGAGATAGAAGATTCATAATCCATCATCTCGGAATAGATCATACCAAGGTTGCTGCTGGCAATAGCCATTGATTTTATATTTCCGGCCTGTTCATTTAGCTTAATCGACTCTGAGAAATATTGAATACTCTCTTCCAGATCGTTGTTGTTCCAATAGATGAATGCAATTTTGTAAAATAGCTCGGCGGCTCGGGCATTATCTCCATCCTGAATACTTTTGTCTGCTTCTTTTTTTAGTATTTCAATATTAGGTTGGCCATCGTCCAAAGGTGTGGCTGCCTCTGCCGACTGATATATTATAAATGATAAAAAGGAAAGTATTGGTATTAATACATGAATACAAATGAAAAAATAAATATATTTTTGTATTAATGTCCTCATTATGAGTAGTAAATAGGATATTTTGCCTCTCTTGCCGTATTATAAGAATTGGTATACGATAGAAACAGAGGGAGGTTGAGACAGGAAAAATTAATCAAATTAGGAGCTAAATCTTATCTATTTAAAATTCAAAAGTTAAATTTGACTCAGAAAAAATTAAACTGTTTTACTGTAATTTATGACCAACGAAGAGTTTGAAAGCCTTTCTCTTTATGAAAAAGAGCAATATATATGGTCGCAGGGGAAGTACGTAGATTTCAGAGAGTTTCCTGAAGTAACACTGCAACTATATGCGGTAGGGAAGAGATTTTATGAAGTTTATTTTGTAGGAGAGGACAATGAGATTACTCAGATCAAGGAAATAGGATTGGATGATGTGATGAAGTTTTACGGTGGAGAGGGGGAGAAGTAGACAACAAACTTGTGCGATTTGATTTCCTGTTACTTAAAACAGGAAATCCATTATGGGTAAAATTTCTTTTAATTTTGCTTTGCTGCTTTCGGTGGAGGCTTTCAGATAATTCCCGTAAGGATTGTTATGCAACGAAAACTCTCTGTCTTCCAATCTGAACCTCCATACGCGGGACTCCGGCCCATCTATTTGTTCGGTAATATGAATGCGAAATTGTTTTTTTAGCTTTTCAATGATTTCGTCAAACGAATCATAATCTTCGTAGTCGTCAAAGTCCAGCAGTAAATCGTTTTCGCTTTGTCTTAATCTAATCATTATTACTTTATCTTAACTACCAACGGGTGTTTTTCTTTAAATGTTCTTCCAGCTTTGGCTCCCAGGAGAAATCACAGGTGGCTAGTGTTGTTCCAAGGTATTTAGGAACAATATTGGAGTAAGCCTGAATAGTGGTCATTTTTAAATCGCCAAACTCACCGGTATAGGACTTTACCAATTGAGGGAAGGATGTTCCGGGATTTAAAAACTCTATGATATCGCCCAGTAAGAATTTTTTTCCTGATTGGATATTTCGGATAAACAGATCTTCAAATATTGGTCTGAACCGGATGTCATAGCTAAATATCAACTCTGCACAGGAGCTTTCAAATATGATTTCAGCTCCGGTACTTTCTTTCAGAGTGAAATTACCAGCAGTAAAAAAAGAAGAAAAATGTTTGTTGATATAGTTGATCTCGTCCTGATTTTGCATTTTAATAAAATCTTCCAACGCAAGTTAATAAATTTTTAGAATGGATACTTCTATCTGTTTTATTTATTAATGAAGGCTTTTGGGTGAAGAAAATATAGGAACGACTTGTAGTGTTAATTTTTCGATTTTTTTGTTGCTCACATCTAGTTTTGCTTTTCTGATTTTAGTTCGATGAATTGATGCTACTCGTTGTTCTCTGGCTGTATATACTTATTGCCTGTGATTTCAGAGTTAGCTTCATTAATAGTACCATTAAACTTTATTCCATTACCGTTAATTTCATTATTGGATTAGCTTTTTAATTTTACTTCTTTTAGTGGATTTCCACCATCAATAAATAGTTTGCCATGACGTTTTAATGCTCTTTTAATTCTGATTAATGATTGCATTTCAAGTTCGGGATGTCTTCCGTCTAATGCACCAACTCTTACGGCAAATGCAATATCAAAAGGTGCTTCATCCGGGCCTAATTCAAACTCTTCAATTTTGCTTTGTATAAAATGGAGTTTTCCACTACTTATTTCTGCGTGGGAATTTTTTATAGCTTGTTCTATTGCTTTTTGAGAACGGTCAATAGCCAATACATAAATGTTGTCAAAGCGGTTAACGATTTCTCGTGCGGCAACTCCCGGGCCACAAC
>DATCKK010000330.1:0-3646 GCA_036562325.1 Cytophagaceae bacterium
AGCCAGTGTAGTATCCAATTGCCCTTTACCTGTAGAATGGCTGAGCTTTGACGGAGAGCTAATAAACGGAAAAGTATTTTTGCGCTGGTCTACTGCTTCCGAAATCAACAATAGTTTTTTTGAGATACAGCGTTCTGCTGACGGCCATTATTTTGAAACTATTGCGAAAAAAGAAGGTGGCAACAATACCAACTCCATAAGTTTATATAAATTTACCGACTATTCTCCGCTTCAGGGAGTATCTTATTACAGGCTGATTCAACATGATTTTGATGGGAATGTTTACTACACTCCTTCTATTTCAATTTACACGCATAACAAACCATTTGTAATAAGCCCAAATCCTTTCACTGACGTTGTTAGTGTCCGTGCTTTTGAAGGTGCAACTATTATTGTTACAGATATGCTTGGGAAGGTATTGCTACACGATGTCCTAAAATCGGATGAATATCATTTTGGGAATGAACTGGTGAGTGGAACGTACATAGTTAGTCTTATCCATGAAAATTCTACAGAACATAAAGTGGTGATAAAAAAATAAGAAATGAATGCCCGAATGAACAAAAAAAAATCTTACAGGCTAAACTGCCTAATTAAAAATTAAGATATATTTGTTCATTATCATCGAAATATGGGATTTGACTTACCTAAAACCGCTACCTCCATTCCGGATTTACATCAGAAAGAAACAGACTTCTTTTCGCTTTTAGACCTGACCAATACTCCATCAGTTATTGATTTTGAAAAAGCCTTTTACAAGGCTTTTGTTAATTTACACAGTAACCAATTGGTTCGTAAAATTTGGGATTGGGACAAAGAAAACGAGCGATTAAAAACTAAAATCTCTTATGAAAATCAGGTTATATTTACCTGGAAAAATCCGAAAGGGGAAATCAAGTGCGCCACAGCGGTCAATATCAACAATAACCTTTCTCAATTTGCCAACTTCGGATTTAAAGTTCCCGACAACAAACAAGGCAAATATTGCGAAGTACTCACCTTATTCACGCAAAATATAGAACGTACCAATGGAATAAGACTGGATCGTTTTTTCCTGAGAGGATTTTGTATAGCCCATTTACAACATCAGGGATATAATTATATACTTTCCACTTGCGCCCAGCGGCCACTGAATACTTATCTGCGATGGGGCTGGGAAATAGTAGATGAAGCGACTATTGAAAATGAAAAAAGATATTTTCTATACTACGATATTAAAACGAACCTGAATAATTTATGAAAATGAATGTACATGTCTTAAAATCGAAAATACATCGGGCAACTGTAACACAAGCTGAACTGGATTATTTTGGAAGCATTACCATAGATGAAGACTTGCTGAAAGCAGCGAATATAAGCTCTTATGAGAAAGTGCTTATCACTAATATGTCAAATGGTGCGCGCCTGGAAACTTATGCATTAAAAGGTGAAGCCGGCTCCGGTGTAATATGCCTTAATGGCCCTTCTGCCCACCTATGCGCCAAAGGGGATGAAATATTAATTATGGCCTTTGCCGTAGTGGCGCAGGAAGATGTAGAAAAGGTAAAACCCATTGTCATCTTCCCGACCAAAGAAAATAAGATTCAGGATGTAAGCTTCCTGGAAAATTAATTATCTTTTCCGTATATGCATTAACATCCCGTATTTAGGATTAAGTGTAACTGCAGGTACTGCTTTTACGGGATGCCCTTCTTTTAATGTTAGGTTAAATCTAGATGCCAGTGTATGCAGGATTACTTTCATTTCCAGCATGGCAAACTGATGTCCGATGCACATTCTCTGTCCCGCCCCAAAAGGTATGTAAGCAGACTTTTCAATGGCTTTTACCTCATCTGTTAAAAAACGCTCGGGTATAAACTCATCCGGATCTTTCCACGCTTGTCTGTTCCTGTGCAGCGCGACGGTATTGATAAGAAACACACTTCCTTTTTTTATAGTATAGTTACCGAATCGTTCATCTGTGATATTGGATCTTCCTATGTTATATATAGGTGGATATAATCGCATCGCTTCTTTAAGGACAAGCGACACATAGTCCTGCCTGAACCAGTCTTCCATAGTTTTGGAAGAAGCTTTATCTGTATCTAAAAAGTCGTGAAGCTTCTTTAATACATCCGGATGCTGATGAAGCAAATACCAGGACCATGTAAGGGCTATGGCATTCGTTTCAAAACCTGCTACAAAGATCGTCATCACTTCATCACGCAATTGTTCCCTGTTCATTCTTTCCCCTGTTTCTTCGTCTACCGAATGCAGGTACATATCCAGCAAATCATTATGCTTGGTGCCGTTTTTGAGTCGCTCATCTATCACCTGATATATTACCTTATCCATATACCGGCGGTAATAAAGGAATAGTTTGTTTGAGGACGTAGGAAACCAAAGAGGTAAAAGGCTAAAGGAGTTTTGCTTTTTATTTACAAACTTCAACCCATATTTAACAGCATCTTTGAATTCCCTTGCCTGCTCACTCAGGTCTACACTCAACAATGTTCTTCCCACTATCCGTAATGCCAATGCACTCATTTCCGTAAGTACATCGACGGGCTCTTCACTATTAGAGTATTTTACTTCCCATTCATTGGCAAGCTCTTCGGAATATTGTTTAAACACCTTGATAAAACCTTCCAATGAAGTTCGGTGAAAAGCAGGATTGGCCAGTTTACGCTGCCGTTTCCAGAAGTCTCCCTCGCTGGAAAGAAGCCCCTCCCCCAACATTAGCTTTAAAAACCGGTAATGACGGCTTTTGCGAAAATTCGAATTGTTTACCTGAAAGATTTGTCGAACATATTCCGGCGATGAAATGACATATACATCTTTACGAAGAAATTTAAAATGTGCTATCCCCGGATGCTTAAAAGCCAGATTGGTGGTAAACTCTAATGGATTTTTGGAAATTTCTTTAAGTGATCCAAACAAAAAAGAGCCTTTGGGGCCCGGAGGCTTAGTCATGGTGGATTTAAGCTTGCTCATGTAATTCAACATCTTTATGGTCAAATACTAGTCCTTCACCACTTTCTATCAAGGAACAAAATCGATCTCCAAACCGGGTGGCCGGTGCTCCGTCTACAATATCATGATTTACGATAAGCGTAAGGCACCACATATTTCTTTTACTTAGTTCTCCATCTACATATACCACTTTATCGTACATGGAACCGGCAGCAATAGTACATGGAAATGGAGAGTCAGGAGAAGCCCAAAAAGCCCGGTTACCGGTAAACATTCCCACCGCGGTAAATGCCGCAGTACCCCGATGCTTCTTATGCAATACCGGATTTTTCTCTATTCTCCTCCAGATAAGTTTGCGAATGAATCCTGGATAGGTAGCTATTTTCCTTCGTGCCTTTACAATTTTATTATCCGAAAGATCTTTTTTCATCGCCTCACGAAGCTCATCGTGTATTTCTATATACGATTTCTTATTAACCGATCTCACGATATATGCCACCGGTATTTTAATTCCCCCAGGTAAAGTTTTCTCCAACATAACATTTATATCCACCTCATCGAACATTACGATTTTCTTTCCCTGTCGCATGGCGTGCAAATCTTTATGTTCTCCGATGACTTTACCAAAACACCACAACAAATAAGCAATTAATGAATATGCCTTCCTGTCCTTCTTCTGCTGATTGGCAATTAC
>DATCKK010000335.1:0-6494 GCA_036562325.1 Cytophagaceae bacterium
TCTGTACTACCCGGGCGATGGCATAAGAACCGACATTAATCTGATATTTGGCATCACTGATTATTTCTGGGCCGGCGCTACCTATTCCACTTCCAACAATCATGCGCTAATGGCCGGGACGCATATAAGCTCAAGAATTCGTTTTGCATACGCTTATGAATTCATTACACGTCAGGCAGGCAATCGCTTGTTTACTCATGAAATCAACCTCATGATAAACATGGATAATCTCTTCAAAAAAAGTCGCTGATTTTACAATTACCGTAGTTATTTATGATTAGATATATATTTATTCTTTTTATCCTCCTACCCTCATTGGTGCAGGCTGAAAAGATATCAAAAGAGGATAAAAAGAAAATAAGGATAGAGAACAAGCTTTATTATATAAAACAAAAATACGAAGAAGGACACTACGAAGAAGCCATCTCCAAAGCACATCAGGTTATTAATCAAACCGATTCGGAAGACCTTTCTCTATACAAAGCAGAAGCATTATTATATCAGGCAAAAGCCTCCGCTGCACTATTTAACTTTACAGAAGCCAACAAGAGCATTGACGAAGTAAAGCAACTTGCCAGTAATACAAAAAACTTAAATGCGTCTATTTTAATACATATTGGCATTGCAGAATATCTGGCAGAATCCGGAAACATTTTCGAAGCCTGGCAAACTATAAACATTTACAAAAACACCTACGCCAACAAAGATATTATCGGCAATGACCTGCTATTGGCTGAAGCCAAAATTTTACTGCGCCAGGGGTTCATAAAAAAAGCTTTTACAGAGCTTAATGCTCAGGAAGAATATCGTAAATCATTAATTAGCCCTTCATCGGATACTACTAACTTCTATTATAAAGACAAAAAGCTGGATCTGTTAAAACGAAAAGAAACCTATGCCTATCTTTTAAAAGATAGAATTAAATGTTTAATAGCGCTTGGGGAATCAAATGATGCTTTACAATCAATAGAAAAAGCAGAAGTATTTGTTAAAACAACCCTGGGTAACCGCCATCCGTTACTGGCGCAATTAAAAACCCTGGAAGCAGAAATCAACGTAAACAAAAACAATTACCTGGCTGCATCCACATCTTATGTAAACGCTTATACCGCAAACAATAGTGAAGAAAAAGAAATTCATAAGTTAACCAGCCTGGTTAACTCTATAACTACATTAATACAATCAGGAAGAGTAATAGACTATACACAATATCTGAGAAGGCTACAGATGCATTCCTATAGGAATGTAGGCAAAACAGATCCTTTTGAACTGGCCTACGAATACTGCCAATCCTATAAATCATACAGTGAAGGCCACTACAGCGCTGCTCTATCAAGAATTAAAAATTTATCCGAGCGTTTTAAATTCCTTCCTGAAAACCATGAATGGAATGAAAGGATACTCCGGTTAAGGGCATTGATCAGCTTAAAGTCAGGAGACATCGAAGATCATCAAAAGACACTGGTTCAGCTATCCGAATTGAAATTAAAATATCAGGGAGAAGCAACAATCAATTATCATAAGGCACTTTTAGAAGAAGCCACAATCAATATTGCCTTTAGCAGAAATTTACAAGAAGCAGAAAAAATCTTCCTAAAAAGTTATTACTCCATTGTAACTAAAGAGGTTTCCTCCGGAAGTGCCGAAAACCTGGCATTACTTACTGCGCTTGCTGACCTGTATTATAAAACCGACAAACTTGATTCTGCCGCGGCAGTTTCCCGTAAGGCATCAGAAGTAGCGGAAAAGATTTTTGGGAATAAATCTCTGGAGTATACTTACCAACTGGCTTTACAAGCCCAATATGAATTACATGCTGAAAAATATCAGGAAAGCTTTCAGAATCTGGAACAGGCAACTTCTATACTGGAAGGGATAAAACAAGGAGATATTGAAAAACTACTTAAGACTTATTTTGTCCTTGCAGAAATCAATCGTATAAAAGGAGATTTCCAAAAAAGCGAGCGTTTACTCAATAAGGCATATCCTTTAACACTTCAGGGTTACGAGAAAAGAGAGTTAACAAATGCAGAAGTCTCTCAACAAGCCGGTATTTTATATCTTCATACAGGCAATTACTCACGAGCAGAGAAGACTTTACAAAAAACAATATCCGTTATAGAAGAATTATTAGGAGATAAATCTCCACTTCTTAGTCAAGCATATCAGGAACTGGCAAGGTTATATCTGATCAATGGTAATTACTCAAAAGCAGATCAATTACTTAAAGCCGCAAAATCAATTATAGAAACAACCTATGGCAACTCTTCCTTACACCTTACAGACCCACTACTGATTACTGCTGACTACTACATAGCCATTGCTGATTATAAAAGAGCAGAAGAAATGTGCCTGCAAACTGAAAAAATCCAAGCCGGCAAAGTAGGAACAAACCATCTGAAACGGGCAGAAATTTTAGGTAAACTTGCTCTCATCAGATCAAAACTAAGTAATTACAAACCATCCGATATAGAGAAACTGTACTCCGAATCTACCAAAATCATTAAGACTGCCCTTGGAGTAGAGAACCCTCTATATGCACTGGAAATCCGTAAACAGGCAGAATTCTATATATCGATTAATAAGGTGGAGGCTGCCGAACCTTTATTAAATGAGGCAGAAAAGTATTGGAACAAAAAACTCGGCACTGACAATACCTATAGTGCGGAGATCCAATTATTAAGAGGTAATCTGGCTTATCTGAAAGACAATTACAATGAAGCCGAAAAAGCGTATGAAAAAGCCAGATCTATATATGCACGTTTGTTCGATGACAAACATCCGCAATATATCAACGCTACAGGTAAACTGGCCAAAGTGCTGTATATGAAAAAGGAGACTAATAAGTCACTTGAATTAATGGAATCAATCATTCCGAAGTATCTAAACTATACTAAAACATTCTTCCCCTCACTTAGCTTCAGAGAAAAGAATAAATTCTGGAACAATTTGAAAGAAGAGTTTGAATTCTACAACTACCTTGCTTTAAGTGTTTACGGAAACAAAAAGAACAAGCTTAGTGCTTCTGTATATAACAATATAATTGCGACAAAAGCCTTACTCTTAAGTTCTGACATAAAAATAAGAGAAAGCATTCTTTCAAGCCGCGACTCTGTTCTTATCGATTTATTCAACGAGTACATCAACCTAAAAGAATACTACACTACCATACACTCGCTGACCAAATCTCAGCAGGAAGAACAAGGTATTGATGCACGGGCCATTGAGAACAGGATTGAACATCTTGAAAAAGAATTAAGCAGAAAATCAGATGCATTCCTTGGCGAAGAAAAGAAACACAAAGCAACCTGGGAAGTAGTTAAAAACAGCCTGAACGACAACGAATATGCGGTGGAAATAGTCCGATACCGTAAGTTTAACAAACATTTTACCGACACCGTCATATACGCGGCATTAGTTTTAAGTAAGCTTAGCGATGGCCAACCTACGCTCGTCCTTCTCCCTCAGGGACAGGAGTTAGAAAAAAAATATTTTAAGTATTATAGAAACTCCACCATCTTCAAAACTCAAGACAAATACTCTTATGAGGCTTATTGGAAGCCAATAAAAGAAATTATTCCGGATGGAGCAACTGTATATTTATCGTCAGACGGAGTATATAATCAGATCAATGTTGAAATGATGGTTGATGGTAATGGAACGTATGCCATTGATCAAAACCTGATTGTAATGGTTACAAACACTAAGGATTTAATCAGCTCCTCTAGCGGAAAAAGATCATCCAAAGAAAGTAAAAAAGGAGATGATGGCAAATTTGTTTTATGCGGAAATCCGGACTTCTACTCCGATAACTACCAAAAGGTGGAAAGCATAGCTAACCTTCAGGGAGCTGAGCTTGAAATAAAAGAAATTGAGAAAATACTTCAAACCAATAACAAACCGACATTAAAGTTATTGAACGAAGAAGTGCAAGAAGAAACATTGAAATCCATATCCAACCCCAAAGTATTTCACATCGCTACACATGGATACTTCAAAGAAACAGACTCATCCAATGAAGACGACTTCACTTCTAATCCATTGCTAAACTCCGGGTTAATGCTAGCCAACTCAGGAGACATTATCAGCAACAGCCATTACGTAAACCATGCAGATGGAATTCTCACCGCTTACGAAGCTATGAACTTAAGCTTTACCAATACCGAATTGGTAGTTTTAAGTGCTTGTGAAACCGGAAGAGGCGAAGTACAAACAGGAGAAGGAGTTTATGGGCTTCAACGATCTTTCCTCATCGCCGGTGCCGATGCAGTAATAATGAGTTTGTTTAAAGTAAACGATGAGGTAACTCAAAAACTAATGTCAACCTTCTATACTAAATGGCTTGCTTCAGGAAACAAAAGAACTGCTTTCATTGAAGCTAAAAGAGAGATTAAAAAAGAATATGGAGCAACCATTTTTTGGGGAGCCTTTGTGATGATAGAAGGCAAACCCCGAGCCCAGTCCATAATGCATGACCTGGCTAAAAAATAAAATAGGGCTGAGTCAATAATAGAACAATAGAAAAAAATCTTTTTAGATTAGAGGGTAATAGCTTACTTCAAAATTAGTAAACTATTACCCTTTATTTCTTATCTTGTTCAAAAATTTAGGATTTACAATTAATCATCAAAGTGAACCGGCAAAAAACAATAAAATTTAACACGGCACTTATAATTTTTATATATTTGCAGATATAAGCTCTTCAAAAAAATACAACAATGATGGCAAAACCTTGGATTTTTTAGCTCCAGTAGCCCTATAACACTCATTTTCACTTAGAAGGCAATATGCCCATTGCCCTTCCTTGTATTGTTGTATTAAATTTTATCAAACAAACTTCTTATCATGGATAACAAAAAGTGGTTCCAGACCTTTTTGTTTATATGGTCTGGCCAATTTATATCAATACTGACCAGCAATGCTGTTTATTTTGCTATCATCATTTGGCTAAGCCTGGAGCAGAGATCTGCTGAAGTATTGGCTTATGCAGGAATCGCAGGGATGATCCCACAAGCTATTATTGGCCCTTTCGCAGGAATATTTATCGATCGCTGGGATCGCAAAAAAGTAATGATTATTTCCGATACTTTTTTAGCCCTGTGTGCTTTAATCATGGCATACTTACTTCAAAGCGAAGCGCCCAATCTTTATCTGATTTATTTAATGCTGGGATTGCGCTCAATAGCAAATGCCTTTCACGCTCCTGCTTTGCAGGCAGTAACACCGCTTATCGTTCCGGAGAACGAACTCCTCAGAGTATCGGGGATAAATCAGATAATACACTCTACCAGCAGTATTGCCGGGCCGATAGTAGGAACTTTAGCCATCACTTATCTGCCGGTTTCCAATGTATTGTATCTGGATGTAATCGGTGCCATAATAGCAATAATTTCGCTTTTACCTATTACAATCCCACATGTTACAACAGCAACAAAGGCATCTGTAAAAGCAATAATAAAAGAGTTAATAAGTGGATGTAATGAAGTTTTAAAAAACAGAGGACTAAGCTATTTGTTTCTCTATACAACCGCAATTACATTCTTTATTATGCCAGTTGCCATAATGTTTCCGTTACTAACCATTGAACATTACAATGGTGAAAAATGGGAAATAAGTATTATCGAAATTGTTTGGGGTGTCGGAATGCTAATTGGTGGAACACTTTTGGGAACATTCAAAGTGAAAGTATCTAAAATCATTTTAGTTAACACTATGCACCTCCTATTAGGTCTCTCCTATCTGCTGTGTGGCTGGTTACCATCAATGTGGTTTATTGGCTTTGCGCTGGCAACGGCCTTAGGAGGAATTGCATTATCCATATTCTCAGCCTCTTTTAATACTATTTTACAAATAGAAGTTGCTCCGGACAAGTTAGGCAGAGTATTCTCTCTTTATTTCAGCCTTGCTGTTTTACCCAGTGCAACCGGTATGTTATTTACCGGAATGATCGCTGAGACAATTGGTGTTACAAATGCCTTTTTGATTTGTGGCTGTATCGTTATTACAATTGGGATTCTTTCCTTCCTTACTCCTTCGCTTATGCGCCTGGGAACGAACAAAGAAGCCCAAGTTGAAAACAAACCAATAGTATAATTTAAAAATTAAAAAAGATTAAAAATGACAATCAAAGATATTCAAAAACTTGCCGAAGAGCATAAGTTATTGCTTACGGATCAGATGAAATTTAATGAAATGGGAATCGACTTTAAAGTTGGTTTTGCCACTGATAAAGATGGGAAACAATGGATACTCCGAATCCCAAGACGTAATGACCTGGAAGAACAGATAGAACAAGAAAAGCGAATTCTACGATTAGTAAAAAAGTATTTATCAATACAGATTCCCGATTGGCAAATAGCTACCTCCAGGCTGGTTGCTTATCCATTATTGAAAGACAAACCGGCCCTGACTTTTGATGCCCAAACGTATGAAGTAAATTGGAACATAGGTCAGAAAAGCCCTTTCTATGTACCATCACTGGCAAAGGTTTTAGC
>DATCKK010000348.1:0-5932 GCA_036562325.1 Cytophagaceae bacterium
GGCCAGTATTCAGGAAACGCTTGAAGGGCTTCCGGTAAATTCAGAAGTGATTATTGATGCAAGCAATAGCAAGTTTATAGATTTTGATGTGCTTGATGTAATAGAAGAGTTTAAAAAGCAGGCACAATTGAAAAATATTAAGGTTACCGTCCTGAATCTTAAAGAGGCTTATACTATGCCTTCCAAGCTCTTGTATAGTACCCGGCAGAGTCATTCACCGGAATATGAGCAACTCTTTGTCAATAACAGAAAGTGGGTAGAAAGCATGTTGGTTAAGGATGCTAATTACTTTGAGAATTTGGCAAAAGGGCAATCTCCCAAGTATCTTTTCATAGGTTGTTCTGATAGTAGGGTTCCTGCTAATGAAATCACCCAGACAGATCCGGGAGAAATGTTTGTTCACCGAAATATTGCGAACCTGGTAGTACATACCGATATGAACGTCGCTTCCGTGCTACAATATTCTGTGGAAGTATTGAAAGTGAAACATATTATTGTTTGCGGACATTATGGCTGCGGAGGGATTAGAGCTGCTGTTGATGGCAAGGATCATGGTTTGATAGATAAATGGCTGAGAAATATTAAAGATGTATACAGAATTCATAGAAAAGAATTGGAAAACATCTTTGATGAAGAAGAGAGACATAAGAGGCTGGTTGAATTAAATGTTCGTGAACAGGTGTATCACTTGTGTATGACGGCGGTAGTTCAAAATGCCATGAGAGACAGGGGACTGAAGGTACATGGTTGGGTATATGATATTAAGCAGGGGTATATTAAAGACCTTAACATAGACCTGGAAAGCGAATTCAAAGACTTTGAGTTGTATAAATTTTATGAAAAACTTCCGGTAGACTAGGGGTAACTTGTTGAAAAACAGTTTGATTTCAGTACGCTGGAGATAAAGAAAGGGTAAAATTGCTAAAAAAGCTATTATTTACGTTATTTGTAGGAATTAAAGGTATTATACATGACTGAAATCAGAAACAACTGGACCCGTGAAGAAATAGCGGAAATATATAATAGTCCTCTTTTGGATCTTGTTTATCGTGCAGCAACAGTTCACAGAGAGTTTCATGATCCGCAGGAGGTCCAGGTTTGTACCCTGTTGTCCATAAAAACAGGGGGATGTCCTGAAGATTGTGCTTATTGTCCTCAGGCTGCCAGATATCATACCAATGTGAAGGTTCATAAGTTAATGGAAACTCAGGAGGTGTTGGAGGCAGCAATTAAAGCACAGGAGAATGGAAGTACCCGGTTTTGTATGGGAGCCGCCTGGAGGGAAGTGAGAGATAATAAGGACTTTGATAAGGTACTTGATATGGTGAAAGGGGTAAGTCAGCTTGGTATGGAAGTATGCTGTACGTTGGGTATGCTTACTGAAGAGCAGGCGATTAAACTAAAAGAGGCTGGGTTATATGCCTATAACCATAACCTTGACACCAGTGAAGAAAATTATGATAAGATTATCACTACAAGAACTTATCAGGACAGGCTGGAAACTCTTGAGAACGTCAGAAATGCAAAAATATCAGTATGTTCCGGCGGGATTATAGGAATGGGAGAATCTCACATGGATCGAATTGGTATGTTGCATACTTTATCGAATTTACCTGAACACCCTGAATCTGTACCTGTTAATGCGTTGGTACCTGTAGAAGGCACTCCATTGGAGAATCAGCCAAGGGTTTCTATCTGGGAAATGATTCGAATGATTGCTACTGCCAGGATAATAATGCCAAAATCGATGGTAAGACTGTCGGCCGGAAGGGTAAGTATGAGTATGGAAGAACAGGCTCTTTGCTTTATGGCTGGTGCCAATTCGATATTCGCGGGTGATAAACTGCTTACAACTCCTAACCCGGAAGAAGATATGGATAAAAAGATGTTCCAGGTTTTGAATTTAAAACCGAGAAAATCGTTCAAAGATCCTAATCAGCCCAGAGTGAAGTTTGAGCAAATACCTCATTAAAGTTAGAAGATTGTAAGAGGTTTTAATCTTAAATTACAAATAATAAATCTCAAATAAGTTCCCAAAATCAAATTACTGAATAGGGCTTATTTGAGATTTTGTTTTTAAGGTTTGTTAGAAGATTGAGATTTGATAGAATTAGTTAAATCTTAGTTTTCATTAATGCCAATAATTTTCTAAAGGATTTTTTCAATTTCTTTCATCTTAACGATTTTGCCTTTTTTATAATAAGAAAGCATTCGCACAGGCCCTGATTCTGTCATCATTACTTCTTCTCTTTTCCCTTTGCCTTTGCGTATAACCCGTTCCCCTTTCTCATTCCAGGCATTTTTTACAGTTACTTTATTATGGTCATTAAAATCGCCTTCTTCTAAATTTTGCCCATTTTCATAATAGCGTTTATAACTTCCTGATGAGTCGTTTGCCCACTTTTTTATCTCAAAGATTGACCCTGAAGAATAATATTCAATACTATTTCCAGGTTCGGTAATTTCATACTTCTTGTTGCCGTTTTCATAAAACAGCTCGTACTGATTTTTACTTTTTTGAATAAGCAGGCTTATCTGTCCATTAGGGTACCATCGAGTCCATTTGCAGGTATCGCAAATCTCATTATTTACTAATTCTATTTCTTCTTCGAGCTGTCCATTTTCATAGTATTGTCTGGTAATTCCGTTTTTTAGGCCATTTCTGTAGTTGCTTTCCTCTGCTTTGGCACCATTACTATGCCATCGGATACATAATCCTTCTTCCAGTCCGTTGGGAGCGAGGTCACAACTTAAAAGTGAATCTCCGTCATTGGAAAATAATGTTAATTTTCCTCGTCCGTCCTGATAATAATTAATTTCCTGCCATTTATTGCCGCTTTCATCAAAGGATTGTAATAAGTATTTCTGTCCATTTTTATAATGGATCAGTGTTTTGATATTGTTTACTTCCTCTGTAACCAGGCTGTCCTGTGCATGGGAGGCAAAAGGAATTATGGCCAGGAATAGTATGGACTTAATATATTTTATCATTTAGAATTTCTACTAAAACTTCTACCCTGCTATCTGTTCCGGTCACCGAACAAATCTTTCCGAAATTGGGTACTCCCTGAACAGTTGTACAATAATTAATTTTATAATTTCCTATGGAAATTACTTTACCCCTAAATATAGGAGAGTCGGTGAAATAATCTATTTTTAATGGTCCTATGTGTGATAGTTCCCTGATTTACCATCATTAGTAAAACTAGTGTAATAGTTAAATGTTAAATTCCCCAACCTGCTTATTTTTCCGTAAGTATATTCCTGTGTCCATATTCTGTAAAAATCTAATTTATATTCTCCGATTTTATATAGTTTATCAGGTATCTATACCTTGATCTTTGGGGTAATAATCAATTTCTATATTATTATATTTTCTTATTCTATACGAGTTATCCGGATAGTTGTCGTACGTGAAGGTTATAATATTTTTAATTTTCCCCGAATCGCTTATAACCACTATGAATTTTTGGTTTTGGGTATCATACAGGGTTATCCAAAATTCTGTTTCTTTTCCACCATTCTTTATTATAGCTTTTATGGGAAGAGATATGGTTTGAGCTGTTAGTGGTAGTACGTAACAAGAAACAGCATTAAGTGTACAATTAATGATCTTTTCATGGTACTTTAAAAATAATGAATATCGTAAAAGCGTATATATCAGCTAAATATTTAATTAAGGTGAAAACTATTCCGAATATATTGAAAAAATAAGGTGTCGCATTAACTTTGTATCCAATGGAGAGATTAAAGCAAAAATTGCAGCAAAGGTTGGAGGAAGGGAATTACCGCTCTTTAACTGTATCGGAAAACCTAACCGATTTTTTCTCTAATGATTACTTGGGGTTATCAAGAAATGAGGAGTTAAAGAAAATAATTGAAGCTAAGTCTAATAATCTGGGGTGGAGCAATGGGGCGACCGGTTCCAGGTTGTTGTCCGGAAATAGTCAGTATATAATGTTTCTTGAAAGTAAGCTGGCCAGATTGTTTCAGGCAGAAAGCTGCTTGGTATTCAATTCAGGTTACAATGCCAATTTATCCATTCTTTCCTCTGTTCCCCAAAAAGGAGATACAATCATTTACGACGAATTAATTCATGCCAGCCTGAAAGACGGAGCAAGGCTTTCATTTGCCGATCGTTATTCTTTTAAACATAATAATATAGCGGATCTTGAAGCCAAACTTCAAAAAGCGACAGGGAAAGTATTTGTAGTGGCAGAAACGGTATATTCCATGGATGGAGACTTTTGTCCCTTAAAAGAACTAACACAGTTATGTGAGCAATATCATGCATATTTAATATTGGATGAAGCCCACAGTACCGGCGTGTTTGGTAAAGATGGCAATGGATTAATTTGTGAAGCAGGCCTTCATGATAAAGTGTTTGCAAGAATATATACATTTGGCAAAGGTATGGGGGTACATGGGGCCTGTATTGCAGGCTCTCAATTATTGATTGATTATCTTGTGAATTTTGCACGGCCATTTATTTATACTACTGCTTTGCCATATCATAGTTATGCTTCCATTGAAAGTGCCTTTGATTACCTGAAACATAATGGTACACTACAAAGTCGGCTTAAAAACATTATCGCTTATTTTAAATTAAGATTTGAACAGGAAATAAATAAAAAAGATATCCTTATAGGTAGTGATAGCTCCATACAAGTTCTTAAAATAAGAGGAAATAAAGAGGCTAAAGAGCTTGCCGCTTATTTGAGAAGTGAAGGTATGGATGTAAGAGCTATCTTAGCACCAACGGTTAAAGCTGGAGAGGAGCGGTTGAGAATATGTTTGCACGTTTATAATACCGAAGAGGAAATAGATATATTGATAAGGAAACTAAAAGATAAGGTCGCATGAAATACTTTGTTACAGCAATAGATACAGATAGTGGAAAAACAGTAGTCAGTGCTATATTAACACATGCATTGCAGGCTGATTACTGGAAGCCCATTCAATGCGGAATAGAGAATAGAGATGTTGATACAGTAAGGAAACTGGTTAACAATAACCATAGTTTGTTTTTTAAAGAAACTTATCTTTTTAAAACTCCTGCATCGCCTCATGCAGCAGCAAAAGCAGAAGGGGAAGAAATAGATATGGATAGAATATTGCTTCCCGACAATGAAGGAAATACACTGGTCATTGAAGGAGCAGGAGGGGTGTTAGTGCCTTTGAATAAAGAAGCTTTTGTAATAGATCTTGCTAAAAAGTTTGAGGCTGAAATTATTTTGGTAGCTGATATCTATCTGGGAAGTATTAATCATACTTTATTGACAATAAATGAAATTAAGCGGCGAGGCCTTAAAGTGAAAGGTATTGTTTTTAACGGGCCGGAAAATAAAGATACTGAAGATTATATATTAGAATATTCCGGTTATCCATGTTTGTTACGAGTCAGGCCGGAGGCAGAAATCACTCAGGAAATTATTACCCATTACTCCATTAAATTATTTGAAGCCTGGAATGAATAATCTTTTGCAAAAGGACAGAGAGATACTTTGGCATCCATATACCTCTTTATTAACAGAAAATTTACCCATATTTATTGAGTCTGCTAAAGGTGCTTATTTATATACAGCAGACGGCAGAAAGATTATAGATGGTGTTTCGTCCTGGTGGGTTAACCTTCATGGACATTCTAATGAATATATTGCTGAAGCAATTGCACGTCAGGCAAGGCAACTGGAACATGTAATATTTGCCGGATTTACCCACGCACCTGCAATTACTTTGGCAGAGCGGCTTATATCCCTGCTTCCCGGCCAACAAAAAAGAGTTTTTTATTCAGACAACGGAAGTACTGCGGTAGAAGTCGCATTAAAAATGGCGATTCAGTTTTGGCATAACCAAAATATAAGTAAGAAAAAAATTATTGCAATAGAAGGCGCTTTTCATGGCGATACTTTTGGGGCTATGGCTGTAGGGG
>DATCKK010000371.1:0-21068 GCA_036562325.1 Cytophagaceae bacterium
GTCAATAGCAAAGCTTCTCTTGGATCTTCCAGCAACTCAATTTCATTATCGTTCTGGTTATTCAATGAAGGATCATACCCAAGGCGATTTCTTTTATTGCCCTGGTAACCGTATTGCTGGTTGTTTGAAGAGTTAGCTTCCTTTGCTGATATTTTGTTTTTTTTTTGCCACCTAAGTTTAAAAAGTCTTATTTTCTTTTGAATATTCTATTCGAACAGCATCCAGTATATCGTTAATAATAATTTTGTTTTCACCTCTTTTTTCCGACCTCACACAACATATTTTGAGTATGTTGGAAATATTGGCTCCGGTAAGCACAAACTTTTCCGCCAGTTTGGAGATGGGCAAGTCGGCTTCATAGCAGTATCCTTCCGGCAGGCATTTTTGCCATAGCAATTCTCTTTCTTCTTTTTCAGGCCTTGGGAAATATACCTTTGCCTGAAACCTTCTTGTCAATGCCGGATCCAGATTTTGGTCAAAGTTTGTGGCAAGTATGGTTAATCCCGTAAACTGCTCCATTCTTTGTAACAGAAAAGACATTTCCTGATTGGCATACTTATCATGTGCGTCTTTTACCTGCCCACGTTTGCCGAACAGTGAATCGGCTTCGTCAAAGAATAGTATCCAGTCTTTTCGTTCTGCTTTGTCAAAAAGCCTTGCCAGGTTCTTTTCAGTTTCGCCAATATACTTGGAAACAACCATTGACAAATCTATTTGAAATACTTCTTTGCCCGATAGTTTTCCTATAATGGAAGCTGCCATGGTTTTACCTGTTCCGGGAGGGCCGTAAAACAAAACGGGGAACCCTTCTTTTACTTTTTTGCTTGCACCCTGCCTTTCCAGTACTTTATCTCTGAAGTTAACCCAGTCTATGATCAACTGTAGTCTTTCTTTAGTAAAGCTGCCTACAACAAGGTCGTCCAGTGCATAGGGCGTGATTAATTGCTTGGCAGGAAAATCGCTGCTGAATGCCGGTAAAGTTTCTTTGCCTCTGGTTAAATGAGCAACGTATTCAGGAATCAGTCTTAACTCATGATTAATGATTCTGTCACTGTCCTGTGAAAGATTCCTGAATACTATAATTTGTTCATCCAGCAACCTGTTTTCTTCAATATACCGGGTGAAGTATTTACCAGTTAATTCGGCATTTTCTCCGGCAATCAGATAAACCAATGTCTTCAATGTCGGAAGAAACTGGAAATTTAGGTTGTCGGTGATTCCTCCGAATTCATCGTATTTTATTCTAAACCCTCTCTCTTTTTCCAACAACGGACTAAAAACTTCCGGCTGGTAAGCAGGAGCCAGAGCTATAATTAGCAATAATCGTTCCTCTCTTTTCAATTGATATTTATGAACGAACTGTCCATAAGGGGTGTTGGGATGAATGATTACAGGAGGGGTAATATCCAGTCCTTCGCTTCTACTCTCTTCATCCTTCATCCATTCCAACCGCTGGCGGATTAAGCCTTTTAGCCAGTTTAGCTCATGACCTAATACTTCCGCATTCTGGCCAATCAGATCATAATTTATTTCTTTTTTGACCAGTTTATTGGCTTCATAAACTTTTTCCTCTTTTATTCTGGAAATGTCTTTTTCAAAATTCATGGTCATTGAAACTTTATTAAATTAATTACAGAGGAAATAGTCTGCCAATGATTTTTTAGTACTTAGGTTCATAGCTTAAAAATTGCCTGATCCGAATTTTAAAAGTGAATAGCAAATTACAAAAAGTTTTATCTTATAAAAACAAGTTTCTTATTAATCAGATATTCTTTTAGAGGGATGGGAAGTAGGTGAATTTCAGAAAGAACAGGAGAGGGGTTTAGATGTTTTTAATTACTTGGTTTTAAAATATTCATTCTTAAATTATTTAAATTTTTTTTCTACAGCATTCAGGAAATAAGATCATTAAAAAAATGTGTTTAATATTTTAAAAATAATTCTTTAGGTTTGCTGGACTGACTAGTGCAATATTAAACTTTTAAAAGTATTATTTTATGTTATCATTGAATAAGTTGTTTCTGATATTTTTGGCTGGTGCTTTAGTAATTTTAGCCTCTTGCAGCAATAAAGATGATGATCCTGAACCTCGCAATACGACAGATCTTGAAGTAGTTGTTGTTAATGAATTAGGCGAGCGGCAATCCGGAGCAACGGTAAATATATACAGACTCTATGACGATTATTTACATAATAATAATTCACTAGGCGCAAAAATTACAAACTCAGAAGGGAAAGTTGTATTTACGAATCTTTCTGCAATCAATTATTATATAGATGTAGTGAAAGGTACTTTGGATAATTATTCAGGAGTGTATAAAACGCCTGCACCTATTACTTATAAAGAAACCACGACAATTACTATTGCAATAAAATAGATTAATAAAAAAGAGGTTGCCTCAAACTTTTGGGACAACCTCTTTTTTTATACTTCTGGTTCTTGTTGACTTAAGCAGTGAAAACTTCCCAATCCCCAAATAATATCTGTTGAATCCAATCCAATCACCTTTCTGTCCGGGAAAAATTGAGCGATAATTTCTAACGCTCTCTCATCATTCTTGTCGTTGAATACAGGAACGACTACTGCTGCATTAGAAATATAGAAGTTGGCGTAGGAGGCAGGCAGGCGTTGATCTTCATAAATTACAGGAGACGGCATGGGT
Organism: Cytophagaceae bacterium; assembly: GCA_036562325.1. GTDB lineage: Bacteria > Bacteroidota > Bacteroidia > Cytophagales > Cytophagaceae > DATCKK01. The sequence continues at coordinate 2,664 of DATCKK010000371.1, forward strand.
AACTCTACAATATTCAATTGTTTCCCATTTTCAAGGCGCATTTGCTTAAGCAGTTTCAGATTTTCCTGTAGAGGCTCATAATTCTCATCCTGCTTGTTTTCTTCAACAACGGTAAGGACAGTGTCTTCATTAACAAAGCGGGTGATATCGTCTACATGCCCGTCCGTGTCGTCACCTACTATGCCATCACCTAACCATAGTATGTTGCTTACCCCATAGTAATTGGCCAGGTACTCTTCGATCTGAGGCTGTGACAGCGTGGGGTTACGGTTAGGATTGAGCAGGCAGGAGGTAGTGGTAAGGACTGTGCCTTTTCCATTGAAATCTACAGCACCACCTTCCATGATAATTCCGGGATGTACAACCGGTATGTTATATGCTTCTGCTATAAGGGTTGGAATTACATCATCCAGGTCATAAGGAGGATATTTGCCACCCCATGCATTGTAGTTCCAGTCAACTATTATCTTCTTTTGTTCTGCCGATGGATTGATAAGAAAAGCAGGGCCATGGTCTCTGCACCAGGCATCGTTGGTAGGGTTTAGAAAGAACTTAACCTTGGACATGTCTACACCTTGTGCCTGCAAATGCGCTGTGGCTGCTTCCTGCATTTTTTCACTGCTCACGTTGATGTGAACCATTTCACCTTTGGCTACTTCTTTCACAAACTGGGCATACACCGGGTAGATAGTATGTATTTTCCCTGGCCAGGACTCTTCTTTATGTGGCCAGCTAAGCCAGGTCGCACTGTGCTTTACCCATTCTGCAGGAAAGTAATAACCTAAATCTTTTGGAATATTTTTCAACTTCTTTAATTAAACTTTTAAACTATAACTCCATCCGACAATTTTTCTGACTCTTTTTGTTTTCTCACCGTTTTAGGCATGAGGAAATTTAAGACCTATAACTTTACAACTTACTCATCGATAAATCTCTTCTCTATAGGGCTGTATGAGTCAATTCTTCGGTCTCTCATAAATGGCCAGTGTGTTCTGTAGAAATCGGTTTTGTTCAGATCTAATTCCTGTACGTGAACCTCTTCCTTATCATGCGGTGCTTTGTACAGTAGTTTTCCGAATGGATTAGATATAAAAGATCCTCCCCAGAATAACATTTCTCCTTCTGTGCCCACGCGATTTACCGATACTACATGCACTCCATTGGCTACAGAGTGTGCACGTTGTATGGTTTGCCACGCATTGTATTGATCTTCATTGGTTTCATTGTCCTGGTGAATAGACCAGCCAATAGCGGTAGGATAGAAGAGGATTTCGGCCCCCATCAGGGAAGTTATTCTTGCGGCTTCAGGATACCATTGATCCCAGCAGATGAGCACACCTATTTTGGCAAATTTGGTATCGAAAACCTTGTAACCCAAGTCGCCGGGAGTAAAGTAAAACTTTTCATAATACCCCGGATCGTCCGGAATGTGCATTTTACGGTATTTCCCTAAATATTCACCTCCTGCATCAATTACAGCCGTGGTGTTGTGGTATATTCCGTTGGTTCTTTTTTCAAATAAAGAAGCAATGATCACAACATTCAGTTCTTTGGCCAATGCCTGAAAGGCTTCTGTTGTCGGACCCGGGATGGCTTCTGCCAGTTTGAAGTTTTCATAGTCCTCTACGTCACAAAAATACAGGGACATAAAAAGCTCCTGTAAGCAAACGATTTGTGCGCCTTTTTGAGCTGCTTCTCTGATTTTGCTTACTGTTTTTTCAAAATTTTCTTTAGGGTTTTTGGTACAGGAAACTTGCACCAAGCCTACTCGTACTTTCTTTTCTGCCAATTTCTTTATTGAATTTTATTAAGCTGCTAAATTACTATTTTTTCAGCTTTTTAACTATAGCAGATTAAATTAGGTTCATTAAATAGTACAAACCCCAAAAACCAGATCCGAAATAATCCCCAGTGGTTAAAATGAAAAAATACTAAACGTTGAAATAATGATTTTATATTATTCAAAATGAATTACTCCGCCTGCTTTCTCAAGCTTATCAACGACTATATCTTTCAGGTTTTTTCTTACGGAAAAAAGTATGGTGCAATTGGCCGAAAAGTCCTGATGGATAAATTCTGCCTGAGTCTCTTTCAGGGCTTTCATAATTTCATTGGTTTGAGGGTAGTCAAAATGGACTCTTATTTTTTCAGTAACTAGTTTTTCAATGACTGTAGCATTGGCAAGAGCATCTGCCGCAGCAGTTTTATAAGCATTGATGAGTCCGCTTACTCCGAGCTTGGTTCCACCGAAATAACGAACCACCACTACAAGTACATTGGTTACACCCGAAGACCTTATCTGGTTGAGAATAGGGTCGCCGGCAGAATGGGCAGGCTCTCCTGCGTCACTTGCTCTATAGATGGACTTTTCCGGGCCGAGGATAAAGGCATAGCAATGATGCCGGGCATCGTAATATTTCTTCTTTAGGTCATTAAGAATTTCTTTGATTTCTTCTTCAGATTCAACCGGATAGGCAAAGGCTAAAAATTTACTTCCTTTTTCTTTGTAGAGCCCTTCCGACGGAGATTTAATAGAAAGATAACTGTCGTTTCTCTCAGTCATATTTGTTCAAAAACTCTTTAGCCTCTTTTTTTATACGTGTGTATTCGGCAATATTTTGCGCTTTTTTATAATAATTAATTGCCCCTGTTCTGTCGCCCCTTATTTCTGCAAGCCTTGCTAATCCTGCATAGGCAAAGCTTAGATAGTCATTATCGGGGGCAGTAAGTTCTTTGGATAAATTCAGCGCCTGTTGATAATATTTGCGTGATGTTTCGTAATCTTTGAAATGTAATTCATTGAGCAATCCGTAAAAAATGTAAGATTTAAAAATGAAAGACTTCTTTCCTGTTTTATAAAGCTTGTAGGCATATACTTCGGCTTGTTTGTATTGTCCCGTAAATATTAGCCCTTCCACATGCCTTGAATGAAAATAGTAGTTGTTAGGATATTTGTTTACCAATTGGCTGGAATATTGGAGTGCCTTTTCCGGTTGGTCTTCATATTTTAAGTAAATATTGGAAAGGTAACTTAAAGCTTCGGTTTTAGTGAATATTCCGTTTTTCGAAGTATGATCTAACTCCTTCAGGCCTTGAGTTTTGTCACCTTTGGAAAAGAAAATCATGAATGGTTTGAAGATAGGCCTGGTTTCAGGATATTGTTCTACATAATAGTTGTACAGGCCGGTGGTGAAATAAAATTCTACAAATTGCTCTTTTAATTTAAATCCTTCTTTTACCAGGGAATAGGCTTTTTTTACGTGGTTGATGGCTTTCAAATGATCATTTCGTTCCGCATAGTATAAGGCAATGGCACTTTCGGAAGCCATGGAAAAAAAGACCCCTTCTACGTCTTTTGCGTTTTGTCGGAGCATCGAATTGGCTTTGCTGAGCGAAGTGGACAATAAAGCAAGGTACTGGCTGTTTTTTTCTTTATAAGTGTTATTACACACCATATCCCAATATACAATATTGGCATCCAGGAATTCATAAACAGGGTGATGTCCGTATTTGGGCTTGATTTCGGATAAGGAGGATTTTGCCTTGTCAAATTCAAAATTATACGTATGATCAATAACCTTATGGATGATTACATGCGTTTCTGTATCGTTAATTAGGTCATTTTGGGATTTAACCTGTTGACTTGCAATTAACAAAAGTACAAGGAAAAAATATTTCATCAGATAAACTCTTGTTTCCGTAATCTCAATAACGCTAATTTTCTGTTAAAAATACAAGAATAATGGATATAATGGCCAGGATTAAACCTAACAAATTTATTTTACTCATTCTTTCGGAAAAAAATAGAAAACTGCTTAATGCAGTAGCTAAAATGATGCTGATATTCACTATGGGGAATACAACGGAACCGTCGTTGTGGAAATCCGATAAAGTTTTCAGCAGGAAATAGATGGAAAAATAATTGGGTATACCCAGTAATATTCCTCCCAGTATGTCTTTTTTCGCAGGAAATTCTTTTTGAGTCATTTTGAACAGCATAACTGATATTCCGGCAAGGGCTGCAGAAAGGAAAGTAAATAAAGAAAAGAAGGCTTCTTTTCCGGGGGGTAAATAATTTAGGTTAGTATAATTAATCAGCGAATCTATCAGGCCACCTAGCAGGAATACTAATATGGGGAGCACAAAATAAAATGGATTAAAAACTTTTAACCTCTTGTCTTCTTTTTTGTAACTGGCAAATATGATAGAGGCCAGCCCTGCAATGATTCCTGCGACCTTGCTCCAACCTACGGAGGATGCTGTCCCAAAAACCAGATAATTGGCTAATACAGGAATTACCAGCGACATTTTATTGGAAATAGTAGCTACGGTCATACTTATTTTATCTACTGTCAGCCCGATAAGGTAAAAAGTACCAATAAAAAGCAGGCCGATAAAGAAGCTCAGATGTACCCAGGTGGCTGAAAAATCAATCTGTTGAAAACTATTAAAGTCAGCTACGTATAAAAAACCTACCAGAACGCAGGTTACATAATTTATGACCACTGCATAAAAGGTATGAATCGCGTATTTTGAAAATAGTTTAAATATTATAAATAGAACTACCGTTAAAAGTATTGTTAAAAAAAGATTTCCCATATATGGTATTCTGTATAAGAATCATTTATTTTGACAAACATAGGAAAGTTTGATTATTTTTTATGAACGAACCAAGACTTATTGAGTTTGATAAAATTGGCGATGAAGAGGTAGGGTATATTTCTGTTGCTCAATATGAAAAAAATATTCCCTTTTCTATTCAAAGGGTTTATTGGGTATATAACACTCCTGAAGAGGTGCAAAGGGGAAACCATGCACATAAAACCTGTCAACAGGTGATTGTGGCAGTGAAAGGTACTTTGGAAGTGATTCTTGAAAATCTGGAAGGCAGGGAATGTGTATTTAGGCTGGATACACCGGATAAAGGATTGTTCATTCCCGAAATGCATTGGAGGAAAATCAACTTTTCCAGCGATGCTATCTGTGTATGTTTAGCTTCTTCCCGGTATGATGAAGTTGATTATATCAGAGCATACGAGGATTTTCAGGCGTTAAAAAAGACAAGGACTTGACAGGTTTTGAAATAAAGGCGAATGATAACTCAGAATGCTGTTTTCAACAGTTTCTGTATAATACTACTCCCCATTTAAGTTTCCAGCCTTCAGATGAACTATATAATCTGTCCTTAATTGATAAACATACCGGGCTTTGCTCAGCAAGGATTCATTTTTTTGCAGAAGACTCAATAGCTTATAGTTCTTATAAAGCTCCCTTTGGTTCTGTAGAGTTTGCTTCAGATTTGAAAGAGAAATGGCTATTTCAATTCATTAATGAAATAGAAACATATTGTAGACAACTGAACTTACAGGAAATACAAGTTACTTCTTATCCTTTTTGTTATAATCCCCTGCATAGTCAACTTTTGTTTAATGGTTTTATACAAGCAGGTTATCAGGTTAATTTTATGGATTTAAATTTTCATCTGGATCCGAAGGTTGATTTTTCTGAGCATATTCATAGTTCGGCTAAAAGAAGATGGAAAAAGTGTAAGCAAAAAGGGTATAAGTTTGAAATGCTTACCGGAGAAAGTTTAAAACCTGTTTATGATCTTTATGTAAAAAGCAGGAGTTTTACGGGTATTCCGGTAACTATGAGCTATGAAAAGCTGAAGATGTATTTTGAAGCTTTTCCTGATCAATATCACATATTTGCAATTCAGGATGGTTCAAATACAATAGCTGCCAGTATATGTATTAATCCTTCCAAAGCTATTCTTTATAACTTTTTGCCCTTTGATGATCCTGCTTATCGCCATGATAGCCCGATGATACTTTTGATTGGTGAGATAGTGGAATATTGTAGGAATAATAACATAAGTCTGTTTGACCTGGGTACTGCTTCGATACAAGGTAAACCTCAGTCAAGCCTGATGAGGTTTAAACAAAATCTGGGAGCAAAGCTTTCTCCCAAGCCTCAGTTTAAAAAAGTACTACTTTAATTTTAATTTTTCTTTTAGCATTCCCAGATCCTCTTTTTTAATGATGAAGTCTTGAAGCCGTGTGTTAGAGTCTTTGACAAAAAGAATGAACAAAAATGCAGAAGACGCCAGGTAGGAGATAGTACTTGTTAATGCTGCTCCCGTAATGCCGAATGCCGGTACAAGAAGTATGCCTCCTCCGATAGTAGCTGCAAGTCCTGCCATGGAAGCATAATTATTAATATGATATCTTCCCAATCCGCCAAAATAGTGACTGAATATTCTCGTAACGGCAATGGCTAATATACCGGGAGAAAGTATCATAATCACTTTATTAACTTCATAAAAATCTTTTCCTAAAACATATACATAGAACTCTGAAGGAAGAGCTACCAAAGGAAGAAGGCATATAGCTGTAATTGCCAGGCAGGCTTTGGCCAACATTACCGACATCTGTTGCGCATAGGTTTTATTTTTGGTGTTAACGATTTTAGAATATTGCACCAGTGCAATACTGCTGCTTATCATCCATAAGGCTTCGGATACGGAAACACCATTGGAATAAACCCCTACTGACTCATTGCCATGATACTTACTTAATATATAATAGCTGAGCCTGTAATTAAGAAAAGTGATGATATTACTGTATTGAGCAGTAATTCCGATTTTTACCACATCTTTTAGTGTGGTGCGGAATCCTTTTAATGAAAAATTATTGAAGAAATTTTTGCTAAAGATGATGGCTACAAAGTAGGAAGTTGTAAAGGCAACATATAGTGAATAGATATAATAAATAACTTTTTGCTCATTCAACATGAAAAAGAAAACCAGCAGGCACATTAGAACCAATGCCGTTTGTAAAAGGCTTATAAAGTTATGAATTTTTATATCTTCTTTGCCTACCAGCATAAGCATATGTACACGCATTAGGGCTTCCAGTAAGGAAATAAAAAATAAATGCCATAAATATTCTTCTTTTAATCCGGTAAGATAGAAGATGGCTATTGAGGAGGTAAAACAGGAAATAATGGCCCATATATATGCCGGGATGGCGAGTTGAAAAGCCGATGAACGAGGAACCAGGTATACAATGGAGGTACCACCGATAAAATTATTGAAGAGCTGAATCATTGCCAAATTGGCTACAAAGAGGCTAATCTCACCTTTGCCTGCAGCTCCCAAAATACGCGAAGTAATAATCATAATAATCACATTGATTATTGCTCCTCCGGCTTTGGTTGAAAAGGTGTTTAATATCTTTGAAAACATTATTTAGCTCTTTACAGAATGCTCGTAAATTTTTACAAATGCCTGGCCTACTTTTTCATAACTGAAATTATTGACAGAAAAGCTTCTTAACTTTTCACTATTGTATTTGGGATAGTCTTTTAACATGGTAATAATCGCTTCTGAAAGTTGAAAGATATTACCTTTTTCAACCATAATACCGTATTCAGGTTTTACCAACTCAGGAATAGCACCGGTATTGGTAGCTATAACGGGTTTGCCTGCCGCAAATGCTTCTGCTATAACACAACTGAATGTTTCGAAATTACTAAAAAGTAACAGGAAGGCGGCCTCTGACAAAGCGCAGGACAACTCCGACGGGCTAACTTCTCCTTTTAGAAATACACAGCTATTCAATTGCAGTTGATCTATTAACTCCTCCAGTTTTTTTCGGTCCTTACCTTCTCCATAGATATGCAATTGGAAATTCGGATTTATCTTTCTGGCTTCTGAAACAGCTCTTATTGCACCGCTTATGTTTTTTACCTCGTCTATCAGATCGGCAATGAAGATAATGGTTGGAGGAGTGGATGCTTTTGGGGGTGTTACTTTAAATACTTCTGTATCTATCACATTGGGCACTACTGAAAAACGTTGATGGCTAATACCGGATTGTATCATGCCGGATTTCAATTTTTCAGATACGGCAGTAACCCAGCTTGCTTTGGTAGCAATGTATTTAGTGATTGATACTCTTAATGCTCCTTTAAAAAGCCTGCTTTCAGGTAAATAGCCAGACCAATGTTCTGTAATTATATATTTAACATTGGCGAATGTTTTTAAAAGAAGAGCAAATATCCCTGTACGGAGCAATATATGGACATGTGTAAGGTCTGGCTTGCCATATTGTCTGGATAAGGTTCTGTAACCTCTGAGCATGCATATGTAATATAGTAACAGTTTCAAGGGTTTATCTAAAAAGGAAATTCCCGTTAAGCGTTTTGGATAATAGTATTGAAGTATCACTACCCCGTCTTCCACTTTTTTATTTTTTTCAATAAGCCCTGAGACTTTCTTTAACGGCCTGGCATCCAGTATATATACGCTGGAAAATCGGGCTACGGCTTTGGCATGGCGCAGGACAAATACTCCACTAAATGGAATTTCCCTATGAGGAAACCATTTGGAAACAAAAAGTATTTTAAGTCGCTTATCCATTATAATGTTAACGGATAAAATTGCCATTATTTTTAAAATAATTGAAACAATTCATTATGAAAATATTAATTTCGGATTTGTACTAAGGGGAGAAGTGTGAAAGCATCTGTATATACAGTAATTGCAGTCGTTATTAATAACCTGGGAAGCCTTGGAGTAAATAAATTATTTGCTGCCTGGTTTGGCCCTCAGGGTATTGCTTTGCTGGCCCATTTTCAAAACCTGATCGCGCTTCTTACTACAGTACCCAATGACGGGATTAACCGGGGTATTGTGAAGCAGTTAGCAGGGGCAGGAGAGTCCAGATTTTCAAGCACTTTTTATTCCTCTTTGATTATTACCTGTATTGTTTATTTCGGGTCGATTGCATTCATAATTGGGTTTCATACATTCTTTTTGGATGAAATAGGACTGCAACCTTTTTCATTGCTTTTTTTTCTGATAGTACTTGGGATTTTCTTTTTGGTTCTTAGCCTTTTCCTTTCTTCCATAGCGCTTGGTCATAATGATGCTACCTATTATAATACCTTTACGATACTTACCGGAGTATTTGCGTTTGCATTTGTCTTTGTGGGGGTATTAACCGAGGATATGTTGCAAGCCTTTTTGTTGTTGGTGATGGCGCATGGGGGTGTATTGATTATTCTGGTGATATGGGCTTATCGTAAAAAGTATTTGCCGTCATTTGAGTTTTTTAAAGAGCTGGAGTTTAAAGAGTATCTGAAGTTTTCTGCAATGGCCTTGGCAGTATTGATATTTACGAGAATAACGGATTTCTATGTGAGGGATTTTGCTATTCGGGAATACAATTTATATGAGACAGGATTATGGCAGGCGGTAGTAAAAATATCTAATAGCTATACCACCTTGTTTACCTCGGTTGCTGCGGTAGTTTTCTATCCAAGTATGGCTTCCCTGTTGCATAAAAAAGAAGAACTGGCCGGATATCTTAGAAAAGTATTGCTGATACTCACACCTACCTTGGGAGGGATGTTATTGGGGGTGTATCTGTTTAGATTTTTTCTGATGACTATACTGTTTGAGGCAGGTTTTAAAGATGCGGCTTATTTGTTTCCTTATCAGTTGACAGGCGATTTATTCAAGCTTTTGTCCTGGATGCTCGCTTATCTTATGATGCTGGAAGGTAAAGTAGTTTTATTTATTTTGTCAGAAGCCATCTCGGCATTTTTATATATAGCACTTGTTCATATGTTCAATCATGAATTTAAAATGGAAGTATTTACTTTTGCCCATATGATACGTTCCATAATATACTTTATATTTATATTTCTCGTTTACCGTAAATTCCTGTTTAAATGAGCGCTCCGCTGGTTTCCGTAATTTGTTTGTGTTATAATCATGAGTTGTTTCTTCGCGAGGCGTTGGAGTCTGTGGTAGATCAGACTTATAAGAATATTGAAATCATAGTAGTAGACGATTGCAGTAAGGATAACAGTGTAACCATTATCCAAGAGTTTATAAAGAGATATCCGGAAATCCGTTTTATTTCCAATGCTGATAATATAGGTAATTGTCGTTCTTTCAATAAAGCATTTCAATTAAGCAGGGGAAGCTATATCATTGACTTTGCAACGGACGATGTAATGTATCCGGATAAAATAGAAAAGCAGGTAGCGGCACTTGAGCAGGCAGGAGGGAGTTATGGAGTGGTGTATTCGGATGCAGCAGTGATAGATGAAAGGGGAAAATTTTTATATAATCATTTTGATAATCTTAACCGGTATAAGTTAAAAGAAATACCTCAGGGAGATATTTATAAGATACTTCTTGAAAAGTTTTTTTTACCTACTACAACTATGCTTGTTCGGCGAGAAGTGCTGGAAGAGTTGGGTGGATATGATGAATCTTTAACTTATGAAGATTTTGATTTTTGGATACGTTCATCACGTAACTGGAAGTACTTGTATGTTCCGGAAGTTTTGAATAAAAGAAGGCTAAGCACTTATTCTTTCTCAAATCAATTTCTGTATTCATCCACGACTATGCATTGGTCTACCTATAGAGTTTGTCAAAAAGCTTTATGGTTAAATAAAACTAAGGAAGAAAACGAAGCCTTGCTTAAAAGGGTGGAAGCAGAGATGAAAACCTGCTATTTTTTAAATCAGTTTGATTTGGTAATTCAATACAATGAACTTCTCAAGTCGGCCCATTTGAAATCTTCTTCTACAACTTTATGGACAATACTTTCCCGATTAAAAATACCTATGTATTGGTTTTATAAACTTTATAAAAAGATCAGATAAAATAACTGTTCTATCTGTGCTTTTCTTCGCCCGAGAGCATAGACAGATAGCTTTGATATCTTGACTCAGCAATCTCTCCTTGTTTTACTTTTTCAAGTACTGCACATTGAGGTTCATTGACATGCCGGCAATTGTGAAACTTACATTCCCCTATAAGGGCTCGCATTTCCGGGAAATAATGGCTAAGTTCATCTTCTTCGATTTCATACAGCCCCAATTCTTTAATTCCCGGAGTATCGATAATAAAAGTACCAGGTTCTATTTCGAACATTTCAGCGAAGGTGGTGGTATGTACTCCTTTGTTGGCGAAAGTAGAAACTTCGCCTGTCTTTAAGTCTAATCCAGGAGCAATAATATTGATCAGGCTGGATTTACCCACTCCCGAATGGCCTGAAAGCACAGACTTTTTTCCTCTCAGGAGTGATTTAAGTTCTTCTATTCCTTTATTCTCCAATGCCGAAGTTGCCAGGCAGGTATAACCTATTTGGGTATAAATATTCATCACCTGGTTAAGCTGTTCTTTTAATGTTTCGTCATAGATATCCGTTTTATTAAAAACGATTATGGCCGGAATTCGAAATGACTCCGCAGAAACCAGGAAGCGATCGATGAACCCAAGCGAAGTACGTGGAGTTGCAAGAGTTACGATTAATACAGTCTGATCCACATTGCAGGCGATAAGATGTCCCTGACTGGACTTTTGGACCGATTTACGAATGATATAATTTTCACGAGGTAATATGTCTTTAATTACCGACGAGTCGGCTGACTCTTCCTGTTCAAACTCGACATAGTCCCCAACAGCTATAGGGTTGGTGACATTCAGGTTTTTTATTTTGAATTTACCTCTCAGGCGCCCTTTATAAATATTATGATCTTCCCCAAGAATATCATACCATGAACCTGTTGATTTTATTACTACACCTTTCATTTTAACAATTGTTGACAATAGTTCATAATAGTTCCGGTTGCTCCTGTATTCAGACGAATGTATTCTTGTGCCTTTAAACTAATAAATTTTCTGCTACTGTCATTTACATACAGAACATCAAAATTGTTGTAAAATTCATCTGTATTGGATATGGTAAACGCACAACCCATGCCTAACAAATCGATTGCTTCCTGAAACTTCCCATAATTGGGGCCAAAAAAGATAGGCATTCCAAAGGTGGCAGCTTCGAGAATATTATGAAGCCCTTTGCCAAAAGCCCCGCCAATAAAGGCAAAATCAGCATACGCATACAAAGAGGAAAGCATACCGATGTTATCAATAATTAATACTTCGTAGGAGGCGAGTTCTGTATTGGGTGAAGAAATTTGAGAGAAACGAATAGTTCGCTTTTTTAAGGTTGAAACCATTTCATTGATTTCATTTTCCCTGATTTCATGCGGAGCTATAATGACTTTTAATTCTTTGTTATAAGAGTTTATAAAGGGCAATAGTACTGCCATGTCTTCTTTCCAGGCGCTTCCTATAACTAATAGCTTTTTGTTATCTTTAAATAGCCTGGCTTCTTCTATATCTTTTTTTTGCTGCCATATTTGTAATACCCGGTCAAATCGGGTATCTCCGCATACTTCCGCATTATTGATATCAAATTTTTGAAGTAGGTCTAAGGAGGCTTTATTTTGAATAAAAAGGTGATCGAACTTCTTTAATATGTTAAGAAAGAACTTTCCGCCACTTTTAAAGAAGATCTGGTCAGGCCTGAATATGGCAGAGAAACACAATATGGTTATTTTCTTTTGATGAAGCTGGTGGAGATAGTGGTGCCAGAATTCATATTTTACAAAGAAGACAATTTCCGGATTGGTAATTTCTATAAATCTTTTAGCGTTTCTTTTTGTATCTATCGGTAAATAAAAGACATAATCTGCCGATGCATAATTTTTTCTTATTTCATAACCACTGGGGGAAAAGAAAGTAAGCAGGATTTTAAACCCGGGAAAACGTTCTCTGAAGTTTTCCAATACTGGCCGGGCTTGTTCGAACTCACCAAGGGAAGCACAGTGAAACCAGGCAACAGGAGATTCGTTAGAACTAAAAGCCTCTTTCAGCCTTTTGAAAATTCTTCTACGTCCTGCTACCCATTTCCTTGCCTTTGAGTTAAAGGGAGCAGCAAGAGTAATAGCCAGGGCATATAATGTGACGGCAAGATTATAGAAAAACAACATTCTGGAAATATTTAAACTCTGTCTATACCCGTTTTGAATTTGATGCAATTTACTATTATAATAACTTAAAAAAGAACAGTTGAAAAATCATTTATTTATTTAATTTAGGACCCTTATTTTGAACGACTAACTATATGTCTACCGAGGATTTAACACTTAGCACACTTTCGGAAAACCAGGATTCTTATAAGTTCCGATTTAAGGAAGTTTTTAATGTTACTGTTATTGTAGCGGCACTGGGCTATTTTGTGGATGTTTATGATTTGGTTCTGTTTCTGGTAATTGGAAAAGCCAGTTTGAAAGATATTTTTGGTACCAATCTTACTCAGGAACAGTTAATTGATCATTTTCAGTTTTTGCTGAATGTGCAAATGATAGGAATGTTGATAGGAGGTGTGTTTTGGGGAATGTTGGGCGATAAAAAAGGTAGGTTATCTGTGTTGTTTGGTTCTATTGTAATGTATTCCGTGGCAAATATCGCCAATGGGTTTGTGTCATCAATAGAAATGTATGCAGTATGGCGTTTTATTGCCGGGTTGGGCCTTGCGGGTGAGCTGGGGGCAGGCATTACTCTGGTAACTGAAATAATGAGAAAAGAAGTCAGAGGTTATGGTACCATGATAGTTACTTCAACCGGGGTTCTTGGTGCGGTGGTAGCCGGATTGGTGGGGACAGCAGATTGGCGAATGTCGTATTTTATCGGAGGTGGCCTGGGCTTATCTCTTTTACTATTAAGGATAGGCGTTTTTGAATCAGGAATATTCAAAACGATGAAAGAAAAGGATGTTCAAAAAGGAAACTTTTTTCAGATATTCCATAATAAAGAACGTGCCCTTCGTTACCTGAACTGCATACTTATCGGTTCTCCTGTATGGTTTATTATAGGAGTACTTGTAGGGAGAGCACCTGAAATTTCCCAAGTTTTGAATATTAAAGGAGTAGTAGATCAGGCAATATGTGTCATGCTGTGTTATACAGGGCTGGTGTTTGGAGACCTTGCCAGTGGTGCCGTGAGTCAATTATTGAAAAGCCGTAAGAAAGTATTTATAATTTTCTATTCACTCTGTGCTTTGTGTGTTTCATTGTTTCTGACAATGAACAATGTTTCATCCGTTGTCTTTTATACATTGATATTTTGTCTTGGATTTTCAGTGGGCTTCTGGGCAGTATTTGTAACAGTAGGATCGGAGCAGTTTGGTACCAATCTGAGAGCCACCGTAGCTACAACAGTGCCTAATTTTGTAAGAGGGTCTCTTGTGTTGGTTGCCTTTTTATTCGATGCCATTTATGACTACTTTAAAGCTGAAACGGCCAATGCAGTAATTATCGCGGGTTTTATCGTTACCTTGTTTCTGCTCATCGTTTCTACCCTGTCTTTGTATAATCTGAGAGAAACTTTTGGAAAAGATCTTGATTATGTAGAAAAATAAAAAAGAGGGCTCAAACCCTCTTTTTTATTTTTTATAACCTGTTAAGTTGAAATTACTTGTTAGAAAGGTATTCTGCCACGCTTTCTCTTGTAGCTTTCATTGCTTTGCTTCCTTCTCTCCAGTTAACCGGGCAAACTTCGCCATATTTTTCATTGTGATGAAGTGCATCTACCATTCTAAGTGTTTCTTCGATGTTTCTTCCTAATGGGAAGTCGTTTACTACTTCATGTCTTACTATTCCGTTTTTATCAATCAGGAAAGTACCTCTGTAAGCAATAGGTGCTCCATTGAATACCATCAGGCCTTCTTCATCGATGTCGTATTCTCCGGCAAGTACACCAAAGTTAGCAGATATAGTTTTGGATACATCGGCTACGATTGGGTAAGTTACTCCCTGAATACCTCCTTGATTAAGAGGAGTCATTAACCATGCAAGGTGAGAGTTTTCAGTATCAGTGGAACAACCTACAACTGCTACGTTTCTTTTTTCAAACTCTGGTAACATATCCTGGAAGCCAACGATCTCTGTAGGGCAAACGAATGTAAAATCTTTAGGATAAAAGAAGAACACCACATCTTTTTTACCCAGATATTGTTCTAGAGAAAAATTCTCTACTATTTCCTTTCCATTAACCACTGCAGGGGCTTTGAATAATGGAGCTTTTTTTCCTACTAATGACATAGTAAATATTATTTTAAGTTAGTTATACAAATTATACTCTCAATCAGATCAAAGAAGGGTATTCCTGAATACTTCTTTTAAAGCAGTACAAATTTATCCGGTTCTGCTGTATTTACAAATATTAATTGACGGTAATTGAGAGATGCTAATTCTGTAAAGCCTTAAAGAGGGGGAAAAAATAAAAAGCCCTCGGTGTAAAGGGCTTTTTATAAAGAAATTAAACAGGTTATGAATAAATTGTGTTATTTACCATTAATACTTCGAATGGCTAGAAAGGTAACCGCATTATTTGAAAAAAAGTTTATTTTTTTTTTCAAAAAGAAGATTTTTCGCAAAAAAAGAGACTGTCATCATTAATGACAGCCTCCCTAATAGAATAATTGTTCAACAAGTTAAATTACATTAACTGTTAATACTAAATATCTTCAAAAGGTAACCGGTTGAATTTGCGTTATTTAACTTATTTGCGGCAGAAATTAAAAATGCTTTGTTAAGTCTCTGGTTACTATTTGGTTAAAAAATGGGAGATAGGTATTAATATTTTACCTTGGCAGTGAAATATTGATTGGAGATATTAATATCTTGTACTTCCTCGGGGATTTTTACCTTTTCAATTACGGTAACAGGTTCTTTAGTATCTCCAGTACTGAATTTTTTCGGATGCATAAACCCAAATGCTAAGACGATCAAAAGCGAAACGATTTTGAACGCAAAGCTTATATCTGACTCAGTATATTTCATAATAAATAGGGTTTAATATTTAATACTTCAGGACATCAAAAAGTAACTCGATAGATATGAGCAGATGTACGCTTGATGTCATTTTGCTGAAAGTTTAGCTAACTTTATTATACTTTTGTATTAATACCCGGTTGATTAAGTTCGACCAATTGATAGAATACTAGTACGAACGTAGTAATTAGGAGGTTAAAGAAAAGAGGTAAAATTTTTAAGATAATGATTAAAGTACTATTTGTATGTTTAGGTAATATCTGCAGAAGCCCCATGGCGGAGGGTGTTTTCCTGAATAAATTGAAAGAGAGAGGTTTAACTGATCGAGTTTTATGTGATTCGGCAGGTACATCTGCTTATCATATAGGAGAAAGGCCGGATGACAGGGCTTGCATGACCTGTTCAAAAAATAATATAGAGCTGAATCACAGGGCGAGACAGTTGGTTGAACAGGATTTTTCGGAGTTTCAATACATTCTGGCTATGGATTCATCTAATTATACAAACATTCAAAAGTTGTGTAAAGATGGTATGTCAGGTTGTGAAATAAGAAAAATGCGCGAATTTGATGATGTAAAGGACTCTATAGATGTACCTGATCCCTATTATGGCGGTATATCCGGTTTTGACAGGGTTTTTGAAATGTTGGATCGCTCCTGTGAACGATTTCTGGATTATCTGGTCGAAAAACATCAGTTATAAATGCAGTCAGCAGGAGAGGCCGCAAAGGAAATAGTCAGCCGGGAACTGGGCTTGTTACAGGTAGACTTACAGCCTTTATCCGGAGGCTGTATAAGTAGTGCTTTTAAAGTATCAGTGCCTGGTGCTGAGTATTTTATCAAAGTGAATGCAGAAAATAAAGGCCTGTTTGCTGCCGAGTCCGAAGGACTGAGATTGCTAAAAGATACGCATACGGTCAATGTGCCGGAAGTGATTGCTTCGGGAATATGGGGTGATTACGGTTTCCTGATTCTGGAATTGATTCATTCAGGCCGTCCGGCGAGTCAGTTTTGGGATAAGTTTGCAGAAGGCCTGGCATCTCTTCATAAAAATACTTCTGATTATTATGGACTTAGCTCTGATAACTATATCGGAGCACTTCCTCAAATTAATTCTCCCGGAAATAACTGGATTGAGTTTTTTATCACCCATAGACTGGAATATCAATTGAAAATGGCTATGGATGCGGGAAAAATCCCCAAGTCAGTGTGTGATGATTTTCAGCTTTTATACAAAAAGCTTCCGGATTTATTAGTTTTGGAACCTCCTGCATTAATTCATGGAGATTTATGGTCCGGTAATTTTATAGTGAATAGCAAAGGGGAAGCTGCCTTGATCGATCCTGCTGTTTATTATGCCCATCGGGAGATAGAAATAGCATTTACTACCTTATTTGGAGGTTTTGATTCCCGGTTTTACTCGGTTTATCAAGAGGTTTTTCCTTTTCAGCCGGGATTTGAAGACCGGATTGATATTTATAACTTATATCCCCTTTTGGTCCATGTAAATCTTTTTGGCGGTTCTTATCTTGGGTCGGTAAAAAGTATATTAAAAAGACTGGTCTAGGTTGCTGTATCGTTTCCTTATTTCTATTTTTTGAATTAGTCTTTGAATGATTAATCGGGCTATATTTTCGGCCGCCTCTTCTGAAAATGGAGTAATAAGCGCTTTTTTTACTTTTTGCTCATCAACATCTATTCTATAAAGTATTTGCATCAATTCGGGCAAATTGTCTTTTAAAAGCGCTTCAATCAATTGGGCAAGCTTTAGTTCCAGCTCCCGTGTATCGGAAATTTTAGCCGGCAAAGCTCTTTGCTTTAATTTTAAATCTTTAATTATGTGGATTCTTAGTTCGGAAGGAGTTGTGCTCATGAGAAAGGAACATGAAGAAAATAAAAAAAGGCTTAATAAGCCTTTTTTTATTTTTTAGCCGTTGCTTTGGATTTCGATTTTGGTGCCGCTTCTGCTTTTTCCTCTTTCTTTTTTTCAGCAGGCTTTTCTTTGGATGTCTCCGCAGAAGTTTCTGCTTTTTTAGACTTTGGTTTTTCTTTTACTTCGGATTCAGTTGCAGCGGTTTCTTTCGCTTCTTCTTTTTTCTCAAATATACCAGGGAAATTACTTACTAATATAGTGTACCAGCTAACCAGTTTTTTTATGTCGGAAGTATATACTTTCTCCACATCGTAGTCAGGCACAACTACACCCATGAATTTTTGAAGTTCATCCGGAGAAGATTTAGAAGTTACTTCTAATTTATCTCCATATTTTTTGAATATGTTGATGAAAACGTCTTCTAATGGAATAGAAGCTTCTTTGCCTGTAGTATAAACTGAGATTTCTTTCAATAGAGATATTCTGTTATTGGCATTCGCAACAAATTTCATTTTGGTCTGATCTATAGCCTCAAGAATAACTCCTGAACGTGTAGGTTTCAATACTTTGAATAAACCACTTTTTCCTGAAACAGCAGCAATTTCTTTTAAATCCATCAATAATTTACTTTAAATATTTTATCAGTTATAATTTAAATTTCACAGGGATACTTGTTTGCATTCTATAACCGGGAGCTCTGAACTTTAGTAATTTTACCACTCTCAGGGCTTCTTCACCGGTTCCTCCGCCTACATTTTTTACTACTTTGTAGTTGGTTACTCTTCCATCGGCCTCCAGGACAAAGCTTATAATACACTCGCCCTGCAT
>DATCKK010000388.1:0-1606 GCA_036562325.1 Cytophagaceae bacterium
TGGCCTTTTGGTCAATGCTTCAAGAAGTATTATTTATGCATCATCTGGTACTGACTTTGCTAAAGCAGCAGCTAAGGAAGCTAAGGTGATTCAGGAAGAAATGAAGGAATATCTGGATACTTATCTGAGTAAAAAATAGTTTTGCTGAACGCTTAGTAGATAAGCAAAGTTTGAGTTTTGCTTCATCGGGATGACTTTATGTAAATTAACCTGTATTTTGTCCGTTAAGAAATCTTTTAACAATAGATGCTTTTAAGTTAGTGGGGATTAATCTCCATTAACTTAAAATAAATTTCAGATTACAAAGGTCATAACCAATTGCTTAATTAATACTAGTTTTTTATTATTTGGAAGATTTTAGTTATTAGAATTTAGAATTTTTAATCTTTTAACCAGTAAGCTATGAAGGAAGACTTCCTTCACTATATATGGCAATATCAATATTTTGATAAGTCCTGCCTTTGTACGGAGGATGCCGAACCTATCACTATATTGTCGCCAGGTACAAGAAACCCTAATGCTGGCGCGGATTTTACCAATGCCCGCATTAAAGTGGGAGAAGTAGAGTGGTTCGGAAATGTGGAAATACATATAAAGTCATCAGACTGGAAGGCACATCAACATCACCAAAATCCTGCTTACTTAAATACCATACTTCACGTGGTTTATCAAAATGAATCCCCAGCCTATCGTTCCGATGGGACGGCTATTCCTGTGATTGCTATTGGTAATAGAATAGATAAAGGATTAATTCAAAAATACGAGCAATTTATTAGTACAACGGAAAGTATACCTTGTGCTTCCGGATTGTCCGGTATTCCGACTATTGTCAGGTTAAATATGCTGGATAAGGTTTTGTATGAGCGCCTTGAGCAAAAAGCCGAATTGGTAAGGGAGTTGAACGAAAGGAATAACAAAGATTGGGAAGAGACAAGTTATCAGCTTCTTGCCCGGAATTTTGGATTTAAATTGAATAATCAGCCATTTCTCAATCTAAGTAAATCTTTACCGCTGAAAGCCTTGCTAAAGCACAGGGGGCAGCTTGAACAGGTGGAAGCTATGATATTTGGGCAGGCAGGGTTTTTAGAAGATGATTTAGATGATAATTATTATAAGGCCTTACAACGGGAATACCGGTTTTTAGCACATAAATATCAGTTGGCCGACAAGAGATTAAAAAAAGAAGAGTGGAAGTTTTTAAGAGTAAGGCCGGGTAACTTTCCCAGCCTTCGGTTAGCGGAATTGGCCTCCCTTATTAATTCACTTCCGGGCCTCTTTTCCTATTTTATAGAGTGTTCAGCGAAAGAGTTAAAAGATGCTTTGTCCATTAAACCTTCGAATTACTGGTATACCCATTATGATTTTGGAAAAGAAACAGAACGTCATAATATTTCACTGGGCCAGAGCAGCGTTGAAAATTTGATCATTAATACAGTGGTACCCTTGTTGGTTTGTTATTCTAAAGAAAAAAGCAAAGAAGAAATTTTGGAGAAAGCAGTTCGATTGCTGGAAACATTAAAACCGGAAGATAACCATATCATCAGGGATATGAAGTTAGCAGGATTTCAGGTAGCAAATGCTTTCGATAGTCAGGCAGTAATACAAC
>DATCKK010000392.1:0-3967 GCA_036562325.1 Cytophagaceae bacterium
TTACCAGCCTCCTTTGTGATTTTATTATACACCAGACACAATTTTATTTTAACACCCTACGGGTTTACTGGGAAATTTCTAGTAAGGTTGGTGAAGAAGGGTGGTTTATTTTTGAGAAGCCAATGGAAGAGGAGAAGGGGGAGACGAAATATTATTTTAGCAATCTTCCTATTGAGACGCCTTATGTGAAGCTGGTGAAGTATGTACACCGCAGATATACGATGGAACGTTTTTATCAAGATGTCAAGAGTGAGTTAGGGTTGGGCCAAATACGAGGGGAGAAGCTGGAAGGAATTACAGGAGCGCTGGACGATGGTAACGTTGGTATATTGTTGGTTTATACTTGAGCAGAGATATGAAGGTTGTACGAGTAGAGAGTATGAGATTGTAGTAGAGAGGCCTGTGGTTGAAGGACCTAATTTTAACAATAGGGAGGTTTTTTCCCTAAGATATTATATCGTAGAAAGTATATCAGCTGTGAGGAAGAGAGTACTTTGGAAACCCACAGTGATGCATATTATATAGCTTGTAAGTAATACTCTCCTCCTCAGGCGTTTATGTATATTGGTTACATAACAAAGTGGTACTAATAAATGGTTTTAATTACAGAATCTGACGAAGAAGAAGGGAAGGTCTAATATGAAAGTAAAATTGAAGCCGAATTCATATGCTTTGTTGTCTCTAGTCTTGATATTTAATTTTATTTTCCCTACATTCAACTTTTATTTTGATGATAAAGCTTCAACAGGATCAATAATTCTTAATTCTATACTGCTCTTATTAAGTATTGGTTTGATGTTATTGAAGAATACTATATACGATGGAAAAGTATTTCGTAGTAGTGTTATCTTTTTCGGACTGTTTTCTATGGTAATCTCTTTGTCTATTTTATTTAACTTAAAAGACTTTATTATTAGAGATTTATTTGAATTACATAGACCTGTTTTTTATGCATCTGCATTTCTTTTACCTCAATTTTTCTTCTGGGATAGGAAAAAAATTGAAAAACATATTTTTTTACCGGTTATGATTGTATTAATTTACGAGATTTTATTGGGAATAGCTGCTTTAAATAAAACTGAAACGATCAAATATTTTTTGTCGTTGTATACTAAAAATCATAATGTGATAAGTGGTAGAGCAACAGGAACATTTGTCAACCCTTATGATTATGCGTATATGATGGTTTTTTTTGCTACTTGTTCGATTTATCTGTTTATTAAGACAAAAAAACTCATTTATTTAATTAAGTCTATCTTATCTATTTATGTTACATTGATATCTCAAAGTAGGACAGGTTTTATAATACTATTGTTGGCGTTAATATATTTGATGATTTTTTTAATTGTTTCTAATAAAAATATGAGTGTTAAATTCAAGATGCTGATAATGTCTACCTTTTTGATTACTGCTATATTAACAGCATTTGGAACGATTGAGAGATTGTTAAAGGAAAATTATCCGTATCTTTATAGTGGATTATATAGTTTAATCAATAAGGATATTAGTGAAGTTTCATCCTTTAATGCTAGATTGGAACAGTTAATATGGGCTTTAAATGAATTTTCTAAGAGCCCAGTTACAGTAATTATAGGAAATGGACCTGGAAAAGGGATTAGAGAATACTTAGAAATGCAATACATAGTATATTTTTATAGATATGGAACAATAGGACTTTTCGTATGCATTGTTTATCTCTTTTATGGGGTTTATATAACAAGTAGAGCTTACTTTTATTCCCGAAAAAAGGAATATGGAGTAAAAACCGAAGCTTTATGGATTGGTTTAAATTGTTTAGCAGTTGTTACTCCAATTGCATCAATGAGCAACAATTTTATTGATCAAATAAGAATTTCATATTTCTTATTTTTTATGATGGGATTAGCAACTGCAGTCACAAGACAAGATGATATTGTTAAGCCTGGTATAATCAAGAATTGATTGAAAAGTTCAGAAAAAAGGGTATGTTCGATGAAATAAAAGCAATACTATGCTTTGTTTTGCTAGTATATATTACTTTAAAATGGTATCCCGACCATGTATAATTAATGAGAGGAGTTGGGTAAACATGAACACATTAGTAAAATAAGGTATTACCATTTCCAATGCTTAAAATACTGTGATTTCTTGGCAATTTTAATTTTAAAAATATGTTTGACGATTATACCACACTGTACTCTGCTGAACGCTATTTGACTAGACTTTTTAAGTGAGATCTCCTATAGAGACTGCGGTATAATGCCTGAATATATGGGAGGTACTAGCGAGCAAGCGTTTGAACAGTTTGTTTCGTCAGCAAGTCCCTGGGACTACAATAAAACTAAAATTGCAAAATGATACAGTATATGTTAAACGACACAGGTATTGATGAGGGGATGGATGGTACACTAATTTTTGATGATACGGGTATAGAGAAGAGGGGTAAATGTTCTATAGGTGTAACCAGGCAATATTTAAGGTATTCTGAGCAAAGTGGTAATTGTCAGGTGATAGTATGCTGAGAGTAATACCGATAACAGATACAGTTGGTCAGTAAATGCGAGGTTATATTTACTGAAGGAATGGCCAAAAGATGGAGAGAGGCTCAAAAGAGCCAAAGCGCCTAAGGGTATTGAATTTAAAACAAAGATATACATAGCAGTTGAGTTACTGGACCAGGCGAACTAGTTAGGAGTAAAGCACAATGTTGGAGGTGCTGATAGTTTTTAGGGTGGGAATCCCTGAGTTTATTGAAGGACTTGAGGAAGGAGGGGAGATATGCTGTAAGTGTAGCTAGTGAATTTACGGTATAGTTTACTCAGGAGATAAAAACGTTTATTCCGTTAGCAAATGAGGGAAGGAAAAGGTAAGAGAGACCAAGGGCACAACCTGAGGGAACTTCACTTCTACTACAATATGTTGGTGAACTTTCGCGAGATTACTGGAAGGTTATACGCTGGAGTGAAGGAAGCAAAGGAGAAATTAAGAAGAAGTTTGCTTTTTTACGTGTCCAGGGGAGAGATATCCACTAGGGTTGGCAAAGAAGGGTGGCTTATTTTTGAGAAACCAGTTAGTAATTCGATAATATGTCAAGGGGGGATTCAAAAAAAGTTGCAAATTTTTTGGCTATTTAAACCTAAAAAAGGGCATAGCAAAGCTAACCATCATCCAAAGGAGATAGTAATTATTAACATAAATGTAAATTAGGAAGTCGGTTTTAGTTTAAACTAACATCTCCTTTCCTGGCGGATGGATTGTAAAGTTTTTCATCGCGCAGCAGAGCGAAGACTAACCTTACCGCCTTACGGACTGTGAGTACCAAAGCCCTCTTATGATGATGGGTCTGGCTTTCGTTATACTTGCGAGAGTAATAGTCAGCAAATTCGGGTAAATACTTCCTGAGCTGCTCTGCAGTCTGTGTGAAGTAGTATCTGAGGTAGTGGTTTCCAGTCTTTTTGATGAACGTATCATTAGCAGTAAAGTCTTCCAGACTGGTATTCAGACCAATACAGACCTGAGAATTTGGCCAAAGCATTATCGTTCTCGAAGCGAGAAATGCCCCCTATTTCTGATATAAGGCCAGCAGCCAGGACGGGACCAATACCTTTGACTGAAGTTAAGCACAGGAACTCGTTTTTAAAAAGGGGCAGCTCTTTTTCAATGGCTTTATCCACAGCTTTGATCT
This sequence comes from Cytophagaceae bacterium, assembly GCA_036562325.1. Taxonomy (GTDB): domain Bacteria; phylum Bacteroidota; class Bacteroidia; order Cytophagales; family Cytophagaceae; genus DATCKK01. Next base: position 3,665 of record DATCKK010000392.1, read on the forward strand.
GCTTTTCCAGGGCCTTTATATTTTCAAGGCGGGATTTGAGCACAAAGCTTAGTGAGTTATCCACAGAAGCGTTAAGCCTGTAAGATTTTGCAGCTGGCTCTTTTAAGGCTTTAGCGGTGGCCTGTGGACATTCAGAATGCTTTTTGCCATGTTCCATGATAAAAATCAATGAGTTCATCAAGCGATCGAGTCGCAATATCCTCTACAGTAAGAAACTCATGGAACAGTTCTGTAGCGGAGGTCCCGAAGTTGTTAGAGAAAACCTTGTCCTGGCATATAGCACTGAATTTAAGAAACAGATTG
>DATCKK010000405.1:0-2645 GCA_036562325.1 Cytophagaceae bacterium
TTACCACTGTTATCCGGATTAAGGAAAGCATATACTACATCGGTAAGCTTGGAATATTGAACCTTGTTTTCATAACCGGTTCTGTAATACGGATAATAACCAAGGATTCTTTGTGAGTATACTGTAATGCTAATCAGTAAACTACCTAAAAAAACAATCAAAATTCTCCCTACTTTTCTCATGGATTTTTGTTTAAATAATTATATTTTACTCTTAGTATATTTATATGAATGAAAGTTTAGTAGACTTAATGGAAAAAATAAATAAAAAAATGCAGCTTTTCAAGTTAGTTGTTTAGATATAATACAATTTAATGTAGGTTAAATAATAATTGTGTTGTTGGAAATATGATGATAATTGTTATTGCCTTCGTTGATTGAATTTTTATAATGCATTTAAGAGATCAGGAAAAGTTTAACGATAAAAATTAAACATCGGAACCGAGTTTTATTTATGACTTTTGCCTGTAATATACAAGCTCTAAGCATATCCGAGAATCTTATATACAATGTAACCCAATAGCTCATGCATTAAAACTTGCCACTTCGTAATAGCTCCTTCGGAAGGTATGATAAGCTTGTCCGGTGTGTATTTATCGTCCGATTGCCAGTAGTCTACAGGAAACGGGGTGGGGTATAAGCCTGCCTGAAGAAAACAGCCTTCTGCCCGGTGCATGTGAAATGCAGAAGTTATCAGCAGCAAGTCACCTTTAATATGTAATGAATCTAAAACATTTTTGGTGAACAAAGCATTCTCTCTGGTATTGCGGCTTCTGTTTTCAATAATAAGATCTGACTCAGGCACTCCACAATAGAGAAACACTTTCTTTAATTCGTCTGCTTCATATACTTCTCTTCCCACCACATTGCCACTTCCTCCCGATACCAATATCTTTTTTATTTTACCTTCTTTGTATAACTGTACTGTATGTAATAACCGGTCTGCCCCTTTATTGAAAAATACACGATCAGGATACTCAATCATGGGTTTAGCAATTCCGGTTAAAACGATTCCTACTTCATATTGATTTAATGATTCGATAGGTGGAGAGGCTGGTTCCCATGCTTTAAATAATTGATTAATTATAAACTCATTGGAGAATAAAAGTAAAGTAGCAATAGCGCCTATTAAAAATGCTTTCTTACGTTTTGCTTTTTTGCTAAACAGAGATAAAAAGAGTAAAAGGAATACCCAGGTAAGTGGCATTACCAGATAGAACAGCGTTTTGGATAAAATGAAAAACATATCACAAAAGTAGTCTATAAACTTTTCTTCTGCAATTTCATAGCTTAGGATTCAATAGTTGGTGTGATTGAAGGAGAAAGTGTTTTATATTAATGTAAGAGTAAATTTCAATCGTTATTTTAGTTTAAGCTCTATGAAGAGGGGGATCCTTCAGTAAAATTGAAGGATTGTTAAGATTGAAAAAATAGGTTATACCAATGGTAATGTAGAATGAATACATTGCTTAAGCTATTTATTCTGACAAAATGGGAAACCTTTGTCAGTCTTAATTATTGCAGTTAAATAATAGATAGCTATGTCGAATTTATTTCCCCTTATTGTTTAGTAAAAACTTTTTTCACAAGTACTACTATTCTTTCAACCACAAAACCTAAAAACACTCCCGCTACAGCACAGGAAAGTGCTTTGGCGAACCAGGCGATTAAAGGTACATTCGCTGCATGTTCTATCTCATGAAGAAGATGACTTGTAAAGGGAATACCATGCGCAATTATTTCGGCACCTACCCAAAGCATGGCAGCAGTACCTACAATACTTAAGACGTTCAGGAAGGAGGGCATGATTTTCACAATACCACGGCCGAACTTTTGAGTGGCAGATGAATATTTGTCCTGAGTCAGATACAGCCCTATGTCATCAACTTTCACTATTAAGCCAACCAGCCCATATACACCTACTGTAATTAAAACAGCTATGGCAAGCATTACCACTATCTGGTTAAGTATTGCTGCGTCGACAACCTGGCTGTAAGTAATAGCCATAATTTCTGCAGATAAAATAATATCGGTGCGAACAGCACCCGTCACTCGTTCCTTCTCCAGTTCTTCCGGGGTTATGACTTTTATCTGTTCACTTTCCACCTCTATGGTGTGTGGTTTGTTGCTGAACAGAGAGTGTACTTTTTCGTAACCTTCAAAGCATAAGTAAGTACCTCCTAACATTAAGATTGGAGTAATGGCCCAGGGAGCAAAATATCCAAGTAGTAAAGCGGCAGGACTTAGTATAAGTAGTTTGTTAATCAGCGATTTTTTGGCAATCTGGTAAATGATAGATAACTCCCGGGATGGGCTAAGTCCCACAACATATTTGGGGGTAACGGCTGTATCGTCAATGACAATACCGGAAACCTTTCCGGAAGTTTTTGCTACCTGAGTAGGTATATCATCTAAGGTTGCTGCGCTTGCTTTTACAATAGCAGTAATGTCATCTAATAATGCAAAAAATCCTGAAGCCATATTCGATCAATTCCTTACTTAATTCTTCATTAACCTGCTAATCCTATTACTCTTGACAGCACGATAGTCAGGGGAGTGTCGGGTTAAAATCAGATATATGATAAATTATAATTAATAACTTAATAGCAAACTTAAATAATAAAGTTGAAAAATGTAGTTTTGAAA
>DATCKK010000412.1:0-4112 GCA_036562325.1 Cytophagaceae bacterium
CTTGTAGTCCAAACCATACATACGAAAGCTTTCCTCTCCACAAGCTGTCTGCAAAGCGATGACATACACGGGCATTGAATCCGAAATCGCTGAGGTGAAAACAATTTATGTCATTAATCTTTAAGGTGTCAATTTTTTTGATGTTAAACCGGTAAATTACTTGTAATGCTTCTTCTATATTTTCAGGGATGTCAAGGTCTTTGGCGAGCCCATTAGCGGACCCTGCCGGAAGTATGCCTATCGGTGTAGGAGTATTTACCAACTGGCCGGCAACAAGGTTTATGGTGCCATCACCTCCTACAGCAATGATAGCATCTGGTTGATATTGTTGCTGAATGGAAAGGAGATTCTCTTTGTCTTTCTCAGTAATTCCGGTGGTGAAATAAATGTTAGGATTAATAGAATGAGATTGGCAGAAGTCATAAATAGACTCTTCCAACGTTTCCTTGGAAGTACCTCCGGATATGGGATTAATAACAAATAGAAGTTTGCTCGGCTTAACCTTGTTCATTACACAGACTCTGTATAATTACAATCAAGTTAAGTGGAGATTTGTTCGCTGATTTTCCTTGTCCCTTGATATAATTCGTATTCCAGTAAACGACAATCGATCTGGCTGTTGTAGAACTCTATTCTTCGTTTGGTTTTTAAACCGACTTTCTTTGCCAGGTCAAGATTTCCGGTAAATACATACCCGGTATATCCATTGCATTGCTGCTTAAAAAAGTCGCCGATCTCTTTGTAAATAATTTCCAATTCAGGCACTACTCCCAGCCGTTCACCATATTCCGGATTCATCACTACTACTCCCGGAGTTTCCGGGATTGGGGTTTTTCTGAAGTCACACACTTTGAACTCGATGAATTTATCTACTCCTGCGGTGGCTGCATTATTCCGGGCAGCGGTTATGGCATCTTCGCTTATATCCGTAGCAATGATAGGGGCAGGTAATTCTTTAAGGGTAGATAATCGAGCTTTTTTTCTTAGTTCCTCCCACATTTCTGCCTGATAGCCCTTTATATGCATGAATCCGAAGTTGCTTCGTAATAGCCCGGGAGCTTTGCCGGAAGCTATCATGGCTGCTTCAATGGCTAATGTTCCACTTCCACACATGGGGTTAATAAAAGGGCTTGTTTTATCCCAGCGTGTAGCAAGGATTATAGCAGCAGCAAGTGTTTCCTGAAGAGGTGCCTTAAACGGAATTTTCCGGTAACCATGTTTGGCGATAGTGTCTCCTGAAGTATCAAGATATATAGCGGCATCGTCTTCTTTCCAGTGAAGATTAATCACCGTTTTATTTCTGTTAGGTCCGGAGTCGGGCCGTTTTCGGAATTTATCCATGAAATAATCGGCAATAGCGTCTTTGCATTTCAGGTTGGCAAACCGGGTGTCTAGTATTTTTTCGTTCTCCGAATGAGAAATGACACTGAAATAACCATTGGTGTCAATATATTTATCCCAGGCTATTTTTTTTACTTCCCGGTACAATTGTTCGGGGCCGGGAGCTTTGAACTTTTTCACCAGATACAATACCCGGTGTCCGGTTCTCAAATACAAATTCAGTTTCATGCAATCCTGAATGCTTCCATAAGCTTCCACGCCCATAAAGCTTTCAGCTTTCACCTCTATGCCAAGGGCTTCTACTTCCTGTTTCAGGTAAGCACTCATTCTTTTCGGACAGGTGATAATAATGGTACTCTTGGTATCAAAAACGGTATTGCTCAATTTTTCTGGTTTTATGTTTCCAGCCAACAAGGTACTAACTATTGAGCAGATTATAAAAAGAGCAGAAGTTATTGGACGTAAGAGTCAATGCTTTTGGATATTTTTTTTATATTCGCTTTTCATTAAAAAGATCCCAATATGGCTTTACAAGAAGATTTCGAAAATGCAGTGGCAAGGTCCAAGCAATTGCCCAACCAGTCTAATGATAATCTGTTGAAACTATATAGTTTGTATAAGCAGGCAACTGAAGGAGATGTAAATATTGAAAAGCCTTCAAATCCTTTTGATTTTGTAGGTAATGCTAAATATGCCGCCTGGGAAAAACTAAAAGGCAAAAGCAAAGAAGAGGCGATGGCAGAATATATTCAAACAGTGAACAATCTGGCGGCCAACAGTTAATCAGAAACAATCAATCAGCTAGGATGAAATTTAATAGTGTTTTACTTGTAGATGATGATTATATAAGCAATTTTATTGCAGATCATCTTCTTAATAAACTGAATGTTTGTAACAATGTCAGTTTTTGTCGCAATGGCGACGAGGCATTGAAGTTTTTGAAAGAATGCGAACAGTTTCCCGAAGTAATATTTCTGGATATCAACATGCCGGTAATGGACGGCTTCGAATTCATAGAAACTTTCCGCAATCTTAATATGGATAAAAACAAAACCAGGATTGTTATTTATACAGCATCCTTCAATCAGAAGGATATAGACATGCTTCAGAACATAGGTTTTAGAGACTTTATAGTTAAACCGTTAACAGAGGAAAAATTACAAAACCTATTGAAACTTTTTGAAGAGAACTAGGTTGAATAAAATATAGTCATTATAGGTTATATTTTATTCAACGTGACATGCCAGAGTTCAATACAGTTCTTCTAGTAGATGACGACTACGTCAATAACTTCGTAACCGAGAAGTTGCTTAGAAAATCGAACCTTGCTAAAGAGATAAAATCTGTAAGGAATGGAGAAGAGGCTTTAACTTACCTGAGTGAACTCATCAATGATATCCCGGATCTTATATTGCTTGATATTAATATGCCTGAAATGGACGGGATCAACTTCCTAAAAAATTTTAAAAAAATGATACTGGATCGTCCGGTGAGGGTGATACTCCTTACCGCATCCGTAGACCCTTCCCGAAAAGAGAAGCTACATCAATTAGGCTTTGCGGATATTATGATTAAGCCCTTTACGGAAGAGAAGCTTTTTGCTATTCTTAATCGCCCGAAAGAAGCACGATAATGTGGTGGGTAAAGCCGGCAGGTAACTTTCATTCTTTGTTCACCAAAGTTTATCGGCGTTTAGTTTGTAATGATAAAAACCTAAATCATAAGAGGTTAGTTTTTGAGTGTTTGTTTGTTGTTTTTATTTAAGATTTAGTCACCGGAATTTGGCGTTTTATTTTCATGCAGACTACCGTTAAAAATTGATGTTTAACCCGTATTTTCCTTACCTTGGGGATTTTTATAATGCTTTATTTTGTTGTATTTTTATAAAAAATTATATGAGTGGCTTTGCAAAACTAAAGGCACTGGCCGGACTGAGATGTCCAACCTGCCACAAAGGGAAATTATTTATTAACCCTAATCCTTACAATTTTAATACGCTAACTAAAATGCCGGAAAAGTGCCCGGAGTGTGGGAAGTTAACCCAGCCGGAACCGGGGTTTTACTATGGTGCTATGTATGTTAGCTATGCATTGTGTGTAGCCTTGTTTATTGGCTTTTTTATTGTTTTTGCGTTGCTATATCCGGTAGCCCCAGAAGTATTTATAGGGAGTTATTCCCTGTTATTGTTAGTGCTTTGGCCGTTTATATTCCGATATGCCAGAGCTATATATCTCTTTCTATTTGGCTAACCAGGCTTTTTTAAGTTTGGGATTGTCAAAAAAGAACCTCCGGGAATTTGTTAAAAGTAAAAACTAATTCCTGGAGGTTTTTTTGTTTATCCACCGACTCTTCTTAGCCAGATCTAAACTAATTTTTTCAGCGGAATGTTTTGGGTTTAAAGTTGGTAAATACTATGGAGAAGTTGAATTGTATTTTATTAGTTGATGATGACAATATTACCAATTTTCTTACAGAAAAGATTGTGAAAAAACTGGATCTTGCCAATAAGGTAAAAGTAGTGATGAATGGAGAGGAAGCGCTGCTTTATTTGACGAGTAACTGCTGTAGTTTTGGTGACTTCCCTGATTTAATATTGTTGGATAATCGCATGCCCGAGATGACCGGTATAGAGTTTATGGAATATTATAATAAGCTGAATATAAATACAACCAATAAGTCCCGGATCATTGTGCTTACAGCTTCTGAGAATAAGGAGGATGAAAAGAGGCTTTTAGATTTAGGGGTGGAAGCTTATATAACCAAGCCGTTGA
>DATCKK010000419.1:0-2963 GCA_036562325.1 Cytophagaceae bacterium
AATACCAACCGGTCAGGGGAAGCAGCATTTTCAAGAGCATTTTCAATTGTAGGTATCAGTTCTTCATCACAAAATGAAGCAATGCTAATAAAAATACTATCTTCCATATCTTAGGCCAATAATAATATTATTGATTACTTAGTCATTATTCTTCTGGCAACTACCTGGCCTCCAAAATCAATAAGCACCTGATAGAATGAAGGAGGGCCGGAAGGCAACTCCACTTCCAGACTATTAGATCCCGATCTTAAAGAATAATATTTACTGAATACATTTCTTGAACTAATATCAAATACATCGACCTTTACATTAATGGGTTGTTTCGATATCACCACCAGAAAACTTCGATCTGCAGTAGGATTCGGATTAAAAGTACCCACCTCTATACCATTTGCCTTTAGTGCTTCCTCTACACTATTAATTACACTGCTTGGAGAAGGGGTTGGTGTTAATGATACAGACAATGAAGGAGTAGCAGTGTTGCTTGGCGTCATGGAAGGAGTCGTAGTATTACTCGGCGTCATGGAAGGGGTCGTAGTATTACTTGGCGTCATAGAGGGAGTAGACGAAGTACTTGGAGTAGGGGTTATGGAAGCACTCGGACTTTTACTTGGGGTTCTGGAAGCGCTTGGATTTTTACTTGGCGTTCTGGAAGGTGAAGGACTAATGTGTAAAGGAGACATAGAAGGACTTTCCGCTGGAGGAGGTGCCGGAGTTGGATTTAGTTGCTGGCCCAATCCTTCCACATTGCCTACCACAGGCAAAAGTACTACTCCTGCGGCAGATTTGATCAGTTTTTTAATAAACTTCCTCTTTGAGTTTGCGTCTTTATTTTCTTCCATAGTCCTTTAAAATTAGGGGTACTTGTAAAAATGCTATATATTTTTGATAATTCAATGGATTCCAACCGTATTTTTCTCAAAATTACCTGCTTATATTATTCAAAAACAGACTTAAAATGGCATAAAACCAACAGAATACCAGCTATTTAGTAGCACAAGATTGGCAAAATGTATCGCTCTTTTAATAGCTACAAGTCAAATACATCCCAAACAACAAGTCTTCATCTAACTTATTTTCAATATCTTACCTCTCCTTCCGCCTCTGATTTTATAATTCGGTTGCGTTCCTGCAATAGCCCGGTTAAATACTTATGGAGAATCATTTTATTAAAACATTTCCCTATCAATCCAAAGGGTGATTCATACTTAAAAACATCTTTCATATAAGTTACCCCATTTATTTCTTCAAACCAATGATCATGTTCAAGTTGCTTAAATATTCCTTTCACCATAACATCTTTAAAGTAAGTGGGGTACACATAAGCATCAATTCTGGAAGTCAAAGTTTGCACTACTCCGAAGTGTTTTGCACGCCAGGTTACCATTTCTCCCAAGCCTATTAAACCAGAAGTAACCCCGGCAATAGCTTCTTCATTCGTATGCCTCATCGTCTTTTTATGTAGATCTATGCTTCTAGCCAAATCAAAACATCTTTCAATCGGAGCATTAATGATAGTTGTTAATTCAATTACAGGCATGCAAATAAAATGATCACTTCTTATGTTTTATGGCTATTTAAGCAATTTTAACAGAGAGTTAAAGAACCAGTTTTCTTCGGCCTTTAACATCACCTCAATAGTTTTATCGGCATTAGCAGCCATTCGTTTTATACCAGAAATGGTTTCCGTGAATGTTTTGACTTTCTTATCCTTCTTATCACCCTCTATATTACTGATTTGATCAAGGACTTTGAGTACCGGCTCCAACTCTCTTTTTTTTCTTTCTCTGGCTACTTGTTTCGTTATTTTCCAGGGATCCTTCTCTGCCGAAAAAAACTCTTTACGTTCCCCCGGTTTTATCACCTTATCTACCAGTCCCCAGTCTATTAATTCTCTTACATTCATATTCACATTTCCCCGGGAAATACTTAATTCTTCCATAATTTCGTCAGCACTCAAAGGGTCAGGAGAGATTATCAATAATGCATGTATCTGAGCCATTGTACGGCTAATTCCCCATTGTGTAGCCAAAGTGCCCCAAGCCTGAATAAATTGATTTTTTGCTTCTTCGAATTTCATATCCTGTATTTACTCTGCTCTAAATTAATAAATACTTTCTAAAGTTTCAAAATTTATTGAAAGACACAAATACCAATCTGTTAATACATTTATTTCACACTAAACTTTTAGAGGATAATTTTTTAACTTTATTTCGTTTAAAGCAAATAATTGACTTACAAAAAATTGTTGAAGCAGAACTATATAGTTTTAATATTAACCCTGTTAATCACAGGTATATCATGCTTTGATAGTACGGAAATATTTGCACAATCCAAACTAGCCAAAGATGAAACAGTCATTAATGGCCGGGTATTGGATTCCCTGGAGTTGTTCTCCATTCAGGATGCCCTGATTATCAATAAAAGGACCAATAAAATAGCTACTACTGACAAAGAGGGATATTTTTATGTTTCCTTAAAACCTACGGATACTTTAATACTCTACATGGTGGGTTATTTCCCCAAACTACTTCACTTCTCTGAAAATGATTTAAAAAAGCAACTACACCTGTATTATATGAAAAGAAATATGCAGGAAATAAGGGAAGTAGAAATCATCGCTAAAAAAGAAGCGAAAGAAAAAGAATATAAGTTTCCCTTTAATCAGGAGCCTGCTACTGCAGAAAGCCCGATAACCATGCTTTATGAAAAGTTTAGCAGAAGGTATAAACAATACCGAAAAATAGAAGAACTAGAAAAAATAAAATACTACGAACAATTAAGGCGGGAAAGATTAAGAAAAAGCTTGATAGTGCAAGTAACCGATCTGAAAGAAGATGAGGTGGAAGACTTTCTAAAGTTTGCGTATTTCACTGATGAATACATAGAGACAGCTTCCGAATATGAACTCATCATTGCCATAAAGAAGAGGTATCAGGAGTATATAAAAAGGTAAGGTAACA
>DATCKK010000429.1:0-3338 GCA_036562325.1 Cytophagaceae bacterium
ATATCAAACAAATGATCTGCATCCCTTGCTTGAGCGAACATCTGATACACCCCAACAACGTGCATATCTTCTATTGTTAAATTATTCCTGTCAATTATATCATTCAGCTCCTCTATAACCCCTTTCCTTTTGCCTAATCCCAGAACCTTTGATTGTGCTTTGTTAATAGCTATTTTCAAAGGAGTGTAAACAATAGAAGTAAATTTATTAGCGTCATCAGGAGAGAAGAAAATACTATTTAAGAAATTACCCCATGTCTGCCATTTCTTTCTCTTCTCACTTAACTTTCTCACCAGTAGCCCCGATTGCTCTAACTGTCTTTGCTTTTCTTTAAAATATTTATTGTAAGCCAAGAACCTACCAACTCCTGTTATATCATCATCAAGAATAAGATTATTGAGTAAATCATTCAATTCAGGTAATCTCTTTTCCTGAATCTGATTCACGTCAAGTTCCGCCAGCTCTTGTACTTCCTTTTTATTTTCCTCGCTTATTCTGTCATTGTCTATGGCATCTAATAATTCTTCCTGTAAAAACTGAATTTCCTGCTTATATATTTCAATCCTTTCGTCTCCTCTTTCCTGCTTTTCTTCTTCTGTTAATTTATTGTCCTCTAAATATTTAAGATGGTCATCAACTGTTGAACGTACAGGCAAATCTTTTCTTTCCTGCTTTTCTTCTTCGGTTAATTTATTGTCCTCTAAATATTTAAGATAGTCATCAACTGTTGAACCTGCAGGCAAAATACCTTTATCTATTAAACTGTCAACACGAGCCTGCATCTGTTGTTGATCGTAAATGTTAATCCCTAATTGCAGTGAATCAAAATAATTCTGAATCATCTCTCTTGAGAGTTCTCTCACACCTTGCCTACCTGTATATGAATCCAATAAGGCTTGAACCATTTCACCATATTCAGTAAGCTCTAACTCACCCAATGCCTTTAATACCTTATGAGGGGTAGGGAAGTCTAAAGATTTCAAAAAGCTCCTTACAGATTCCTGCATATAACTTGAGGAACTGTTTCTTGCCTTTTTAACCTTTTTTATATCTTTCTTTATAGCAGCTTTTAACTCCTTGATAGCCTTCGCTGCCCGCATTAATGCTTCCTTATTCTGATTCTCCAATACAAACCAATTGACCTTGTCAATTATGGCTTTCATAGCCGTAGGAACATCCATTTTAGCATTGGAGTGTTTCTCGATAAGGGAAAGGAGGGATTGTATTTTCTTGCTATCAAGTATAACCTTCTGGGATTTAAAATACGCCTTAACCTCAGCAATAAATCTTTTGATATTCGCTGCTGTGAATTTGTTAAAGGATGTAGATTTAAAACTTGAAGCCGTGGCAGATTTTCTTAACTCAATCCTGCCTTCAGGTGCTTCTCCAATAGCTTTTTCATTTTTTGGAATAAAACCAAGCTTTTCGTATAGATTATAAACGGCTTCCCTTATTGTGGCATCATCCCTCTGATTTGATTTAGATAAAATGTTTTTAATATATTCTACTGCTAAGTCAATGGTATCTTTAACATCTGTAAAACCTTTTTTACCCCATTGATTGGAAAGGTAAGCCATTAGGCTATTGTACTGAGTAGGAGTTAGGTAAACGGTTTTATCGGGAGAAGCCATGAGACGCAACTCATTGCTTACTTGTCCCGAAAATTCACCCTCCCTTGCTGATGCTAATGAAGCCCTTACAATATCATCAAGTTTTAAATTAAGTATTTGTTCCGGAGTAAATCCTTTTAAGCTTACCCCTAATTTATTAGCCAACCATTCAATGGCATCAGTTACAGCTTTCTTTAGTTTGTTGTAAAAAGTCTTATTCAGATTCTTATTCCCTACTTCACCAATCATCATCACCCTTGCTTCCGATTGCTGAATTTCTTTTGAACTGTTTTTATAGTAAGGATTGTCTTTTACCTTTTGCAGCCACCCGCCTTCTTCTGCTAACTGATTTAATCTCTTTATTGCCGCCGCCGCTTGCTCATCTCCTTTACTGGCAGCATCAGCCATCATATCATCAAAAGGATGATAAAACTCATGGAGTAGTGCTTCGGAACTAAGGTTTTCGGGGTTGATAAAAATAACCCTTTTGCCTTCTTTGTTTACGTATGTTCCGCCCCAAACAACGCCATCTTTATTTTTATACTCCCTGCCTGTTTCTTTTTTAAACCTCTTTGAATCTGTATGGACAATAACGTCTTCCCCAAATACTTTCTCAAAAACTTTTTTTAGCCTTCCGAAAACACCCTTATCCAAACCTTCTGGCTTATCCACATCTGCTGGTTCAGTAGTTTCAAAAGCATTTATATCTTTCTCTAAAACATCTTTAAAAGGATTAGGCGCAACGCTAACTTCTGGAGAAAAAACAGGTATTTGAGTATATAGCTTATTAATATCAGCCATTAATAAATCAAAGTCTTCTTCGGTAATTATACCTTCCACTTTCGCCTTCACAACCCTATCCCTAATGGCATCAAGTTTTTTCTTCTTACTCCTTGCAGGGGTATTTTGAAATACTACAATATCTGTTTTATGGAATCTATCAAGAAATTCCTTTCGCTTCTGTTTGTTTTCTTTTGCCTTATCAACTATCTGTCTGATTGAAGGTTCGTTACTTTCTTGAGTTTGTTGTGAATCTTCCGATAACCCTTGCTCCTCCACATCCATAGCATTCGATTCGTCTGTAACCTCGCTTGGTATGGATTGAGATTCAACAGCAGGTTCACCACTTCCCTCTCCGCTATCATCTTGGCCACTAATGATAGCTTCTCCGGTGGTACTTGTTGTAGCCGTTTGAGTATCTTGCGTATCTTGTTGACTTGAAGCTATTGGACTTTCTGCGCTTTCTGTATTTTCTTCTGCAACCGATTCTGTATTTTCATTAACCTCAACCTGACCTTCACCGACCAAAGATTCCCTTTGACCCGCAGGAACAATACCCCTTTCAGGCGCAACAATAACCTCCCTGCTGGATTGCGTACTTTCGGTTGATTCAAGAGAACCTTTAGGTTGCTCCAGCGGTTTCCCATCCAAGAAATCAAGCACCCCTTGACCTAACTCTGCTAACTCACTAATCCTTCCTTCAGAATAAGCAAGCCTGATAACATCAACAATCTTTTTAAAGTTATCAGGATTTTTGAGTTCATCTTTAATAACATTAGCTATACGGTTATCAAGACCTCTAACACTATCCCTTAAAACTTCTAATAATGCTATATCATCATCCGTTAAATCATCTATACTACTTGTCTCGTTCTTTGCAGGGGGCAAAGAATTAACCTCCTTATTGAAATTGTCGGCATCTGTTTTCTCTGCCACCAAAGGTATAGC
>DATCKK010000435.1:0-2195 GCA_036562325.1 Cytophagaceae bacterium
GCCTATGACCCGGCGCTCTTTGATGCCTTAAAAGCATTAAGAAAGAAAATCGCTAAAGAGAAAAACCTACCGCCTTATGTTATCTTCCAGGATCCATCATTGGAAGAAATGGCAACAACCTACCCTACAACCAAAGAAGAACTAAGCCATATCAATGGTGTGGGAATGGGGAAAGTGCAAAAGTTTGGCAAACCATTCCTTGATCTTATCGCCAAGTATGTAGAAGAAAATGAGATTGTTACTGCATCGGATGTAGTGGTAAAATCCTCTGTTAATAAATCAAAAATCAAGATCTTCATCATTCAGCAAATCGACCGAAAAATTGAATTGGAAGAGATTGCTGAGGCAAAAGATTTAACCATTCAGGAGTTGATTGAAGAGATTGAACATATCTGTTACTCAGGCACTAAATTAAATCTCGACTACTACATCAATCAGATCCTTGATGAAGACAGACAGGAGGAAATTTATCAATACTTCATGCAGGCTGAGAATGACAGCATAGCTCTTGCCATCAAAGAACTAGGTGATGAGTACTCCGAAGAAGAGCTTCGATTGATGAGAATTAAATTCTTATCTGAAGTAGCAAACTAAGATCAGTGACGATAAAAAATATACGAAAGGGCTGGTAGAAATATCAGCCCTTTTTTTATAAAATCACAAAAACAAAATTCAAAAACTTGTGCGAGGGTTACGGAACAAATATCATAAGCGAACTTCAGAAATTTAACATTGGAACTTACCTATAATCGGGGCAAGTTTTGAGACTTATTAATAGGTTTTGATTTTTGAGTTTGAGCGGTTTAAGAATTTAGAATTTTTAGGGCTTATCCTACCTGGATTTAGAAATTTAGAATTTAGAGTTTCACTGTTTAGTATTTACCCTGTTATTTTTTTAATTTCACTGCCTTATTTTCATAATTTCTCAACATTTAGCTTTATCAACAATGAACATATTAATATTAGGATCAGGAGGAAGGGAACACGCTTTAACCTGGAAAATAAAACAAAGTAAAAACTGTGACAAACTTTTTGTAGCTCCGGGAAATGCAGGAACAGCCGCCATAGCTGAAAATGTAGCTATATCATTAAGTGACTTTCCTTCTCTTGGCCAATTTGCCATAGACCAGAAAATAGACTTAATCGTTGTAGGGCCGGAAGCTCCTCTAGTAGAAGGAGTTGTAGATTACTTCAGAAACACTGCATCTTTAAATCATATACTGATTGTGGGGCCGGATAAAAAAGGAGCTCAGTTGGAAGGTAGTAAGGATTTCTCAAAAAAATTTATGCAGAAATACGGAATTCCGACAGCTTCTTCCAAAACCTTTACTGCAGACACTTTATCTGAGGGATTAGAATACGTAGGGAATCATTCATTGCCGGTAGTTTTAAAAGCCGATGGACTGGCAGCAGGGAAAGGCGTTATTATAGCTGAATCGCATCAGGAGGCAAAAGATACGCTTAATGACATGCTCGCGAATAAAAAATTCGGAGATGCCAGCGCCAAAGTAGTGATCGAGCAGTTTCTAAAAGGAATAGAATTATCTGTATTTGTCGTTACCGACGGAAAAAATTATAAAATACTTCCTGAAGCAAAAGATTATAAACGAATCGGTGAAGGCGATACCGGGCCAAATACCGGAGGTATGGGAGCTATTTCACCTGTTCCATTTGCCGATCAGGTATTTTTAGACAAAGTAGAGACTCGCATTATTAAACCAACCATCGAGGGGCTTCAAAAAGAAGGTATCGAATATATTGGTTTTATCTTTTTTGGATTGATCAATGTAGATGGCGATCCTTACGTAATTGAGTATAATGCCCGAATGGGAGACCCTGAGACAGAGGTTGTTATTCCTCGAATTGAGTCAGACCTTGTGGAGCTTCTGGTGGCCACAGCCAAAAAGGAACTTTTTAAAACCAATATTTCTTTTAAAAAGCAGGCAGCAACAACAGTGATGCTAGTAGCCGGCGGTTATCCTGGCGATTATGAAAAAGGAAAAGAAATCAGCGGCCTGGAGTCTGTTGAAGACGTTTTGGTATTTCACGCAGGAACCCTATTGAAAGACAACAAAGTGGTGACGAATGGAGGCCGGGTAATAGCAGTAACTGCCTATGGAGATACCATAGAAGATGCCCTCGCCAAATCAAATAAAGCAGCAGAAAAAATTAACTGGGAGAAAAAATACTATCGA